>NZ_QAIU01000654.1:13821-34251 GCF_003061205.1 Pseudomonas sp. HMWF006 | reverse complement strand
CACCACCAAGCGCGTGAGCTTCGGCCCGGACAGCGGCTTGCAGATCGAGCCGTTGAACCGCGGCATCGGCCGTTTCATGGCCGCGCAAGGCATCAATTGGGCGAAAAAACGCTGGCCCACCTACACCGTCGACGGCATGGACCTGAACAACAAGGACGCGCTGAACGAAGACACCCGCCTGCGTCGCGATCACTTCCTGCGCGTGCACGGTTTCGATGTGGTGTACGCCGATGCCCAGCATTTGAAAGGCAGCATCAAGGACGCGCAGGTTGGCGATTTGCTCGGTGACTGGAACAGCGAAAAGCTGCAGATCGTCGAGATTCTTGAAGCGGCGGCGATGTTGCAACAGGCCGAGCAGAACCTCGCCGAGCAGGAAGTGAAGCTGAAGAAGCAGGAAGAGAAAGTCAGCAAGTTCAAGCGTGAAGACGCTGGTCTGCGCTTCACCATTACTTGCCTGGTGGCGTTTGCGGTGTTTCAGGCGGGATTGTTGATCTGGATTGCTACACATCGGTAACAGGTCGAGACTGAGGCGTTCCCATCGCGGGCAAGCCACGCTCCCACAGGTTTTGCGTCGTACCCGAATATGGCGGTACACACAAAAACCTGTGGGAGCGGGCTTGCCCGCGATGCTTTTAAGGCTTAAACGCGGGAGGCGAACAGCGCTTGATGGTCGCGGCACTGCTCCGCCGTCAGCATGAACACGCCATGCCCGCCACGCTCGAATTCGAGCCAGGCGAAGTCGACTTCCGGATACAGCGCTTCAACGTGCACCTGACTGTTGCCCACCTCAACGATCAGCAAGCCCTTCTCGGTCAAGTGATCCGCCGCCTGCGCGAGCATCCGTCGCACCAGGTTCAGACCGTCGTCACCGCAGGCCAGGCCCAGCTCCGGTTCGTGCTGATATTCGTCCGGCATGTCAGCGAAATCTTCCGCGTCAACATACGGCGGGTTAGACACGATCAAGTCGAAGCGCTGCCCCGGCAGACCGTCAAAACCATCGCCCTGCACGGTGTACACGCGCTCGTCGACGCCGTGACGCTCGATGTTCTGATTGGCCACTTCGAGCGCTTCGAACGACAGATCCGCCAGTACCACTTCCGCGTTCTGGAACTCGTAGGCGCAAGCAATGCCGATGCAGCCGGAGCCGGTGCACAGGTCGAGAATCCGTGCAGGTTCGTTGCCGATCCATGGCGCAAAACGGTTTTCGATCAGCTCGCCAATCGGCGAACGCGGGATCAACACGCGCTCGTCAACGATGAACGACATGCCACAGAACCACGCCTCACCGAGCAGGTAAGCCGTCGGGATGCGCTCCTCGATACGGCGCTTGAGCAGGCGCTGCAGGTTGACCAGTTCGTCGTCTTCCAGGGCGCAATCGAGGTAGCTGTCGGCGATTTCCCATGGCAGGTGCAAAGCTCCCAGCACAAGCTGCCGGGCTTCATCCCAGGCATTGTCGGTGCCATGGCCAAAAAACAGATCCTCCCCATGGAAGCGGCTGACGGCCCAACGGATGTGGTCGCGCAGGGTACGAAGTCGGGAAGTGATCACGGGGCAGAACTCCAGAAAAAACGACTGGCGATTCTAGCAGCCAAAACGCGCCACGACGACGCAGGAAACACAGGTGGGCGACGGTAGGAGTTTTCTGATTTTTACATCAGCTATTGAACAGAACGTGTAACTTGACAACGCTGCAGGCCAGTAACGACGGTGCCTACGATGGTAGCGATTCACAGAACCGCTCAGCCAGAGGACAATGTCGCAAAAGCCCCACCCCAAGGAGCCCCAGAATGTCCGTTCCAAAAACGATGTTTCAACTCAGCGGCCGCGGTTACGCAGCGGCCACATTGAGCCATGCCACCGTGGTCATCATTGATGCCCAGAAAGAGTATCTCAGCGGCCCGCTGGCCCTGAGCGGCATGGACGCGGCCGTCGCGAACATCAAACAACTGGTCGCTGCGGCCCGTGCAGCCGGTCGGCCGATCGTGCACGTGCGTCATCTCGGCACCGTCGGTGGCCTGTTCGACCCGCAAGGCGAGCGCGGCGAATTCATCCCCGGTCTTGAGCCACAGGGTGACGAAACCATCATCGGCAAACTGTTGCCGAGCGCCTTCCACGGCACCGAACTGCTCGACCGCTTGCAGAACCTCGGCTCGCTGGACCTGATCGTCTGCGGTTTCATGAGCCACTCCAGCGTCAGCACCACCGTACGTGCGGCGAAGAACCTGGGGTTCCGCTGCACGCTGGTCGAAGACGCTTGCGCCACCCGCGACCTGCCGTTCAAGGGCCGTGTGCTCAGCGCCGCTGTGGTGCAGGAAGCGGAAATGGCGATCATGGCGGACAACTTCGCCACCCTCGCGCTGACTCAAGACCTGATCTGATCTGCGCTGATGAGCGGCTCACGGCGCCGCTCATCCACAAAAGCCTCGCATTTGCTTCAATTGCCTTAGCCTCAGGAACAACCCGGTCAACTCCCGGTCGA
Source organism: Pseudomonas sp. HMWF006 (assembly GCF_003061205.1). NCBI lineage: Bacteria > Pseudomonadati > Pseudomonadota > Gammaproteobacteria > Pseudomonadales > Pseudomonadaceae > Pseudomonas > Pseudomonas sp. HMWF006. The sequence goes on along the minus strand of NZ_QAIU01000654.1, from coordinate 31,772 downwards.
AGGGCCGATACCCATTGAGGAAGGTCGGAATGAAGTTATCCGATGGATTTGACGCACGCCGCTTGCGGCCCAAAGGCCAAAGCAACTGGCGTTTTCGATTTGGCGCAGCGATCGCCGCCATTCTGGCGACGTTCGGTGTGCTGCTGGCGATGGCCGGGGCCGCCAGCCTGCTGGGGCGCCCACCGGCCCTCGGCGACCTGAATGCCACGCCGACGGGTTCGGCGATCATCCTGGCGGTCGGCTTGTTGTTCCTGTATTTCGGCGTGGCGTTGTGGCGTCGTTGCCGGCGTCGCGCCCGGCAATCGCGGGAACTGAACATGTCCCCGCACCTGATGAAAAAACACGACTGATCAATGGCCTGGCTTTTTGCCGGGCCGTTTTGTTTCGACTTGGGTAAACTGGCCGCCCTTCGCGGAGGCTGACATGCAAGACGACGATTTTTCCCTGTTCAAAAGTGCGATCCAAGGCGTCAAGCCGATCAAGCACGACCGCGCCGACACCGGCAAACCCAAGGCTGACCGCGCCCAGATCGCCAAGCTGCGCCAGTCCGCCACCGTGCGCACCGACACCACTACCGTGGATGGCCTGTCCGATCAGTTCGTGATCGACGTCGGTCCTGAAGACGAGTTGATGTGGGCCCGCGACGGGGTGCAGGAAAGCCAGATGCGCAAGCTCAAGATCGGCCAGATCCCGTTCGAAGGCAGCCTCGACCTGCACGGCATGAACGTGGAAAAGGCCCGGGAAACCCTCTGGGCGTTTCTGGCAGAAGCGACAAAATTCGAAATCCGCTGCGTGCGCGTCACCCACGGCAAGGCTGTGCGGCTGGACGGCAAGCGACCGATGATCAAAAGCCACGTCAATACCTGGTTGCGTCAGCACGCGCAGGTCCTGGGTTTCTGCTCGTGCCAGGCCAGACATGGCGGTGCCGGCGCGGTATATGTGATGCTCAAACGCACCATGATGGAAGGCCGCGACGAATAATCCCGTCACACCGAACTTGCAGGGTTGTGTCCGCCACCGTACCCTTGCCCTTTGCGAAAATCCCCACAGGTAGTTTCATGTCCCTGGAACAGAATTACACCGCGATTCTCGGCCAACTGGGCGAGGACGTGTCCCGCGAGGGCCTGCTCGACACGCCAAAGCGTGCCGCCAAAGCCATGCAGTATCTCTGCCGCGGTTATGAACAGACGCTCGAAGAGGTCACCAACGGTGCCCTGTTCAGCTCCGATAACAGCGAAATGGTGCTGGTCAAGGACATCGAGCTGTACTCGTTGTGCGAACACCACCTGCTGCCGTTCATCGGCAAGGCCCACGTCGCGTACATCCCGAGCGGCAAAGTGCTGGGCCTGTCGAAGGTCGCGCGAATCGTCGACATGTACGCCCGCCGCCTGCAGATCCAGGAAAACCTCAGCCGCCAGATCGCCGATGCGGTGATGCAAGTCACCGGCGCGCTGGGCGTTGCCGTGGTGATCGAGGCCAAGCACATGTGCATGATGATGCGCGGTGTCGAGAAGCAGAATTCGTCGATGATCACTTCGGTGATGCTGGGCGAGTTCCGTGAAAACGCGGCGACCCGCAGCGAGTTCCTCAGCCTGATCAAGTAATCGGCGACACAAAAAAACCGGCGTTGATCGCCGGTTTTTTTCGTCCGTGAAAAATCGGGTAAGCTGCGCGCCTTTCTCCATTTACACCGTGAGGCTTTCAACGTGTTCGTAAAAGCGCTTCGTGTCGGCCTTGGCCAACTGATCATCTTCATCGACTTCATCACCCGTCCAGGCAAGAAACAGCGCCCGGCCGAAACTCAGGCCCAGGTCAACGTTGCTGCAAAAGGCCTGACCCTGTATCAGTTCCACGCCTGCCCGTTCTGCGTGAAGACCCGCCGCACCCTGCGTCGCCTGAATGTACCGGTGGCGCTGAAGGACGCGAAAAACAACGAACAGGATCGCCAGACACTGCTGGACCAAGGCGGCAAGATCAAGGTGCCGTGCCTGCGCATTGAAGAAAATGGGCAGACCACCTGGATGTATGAATCCAAAGTGATCATTGATTATCTGGACAAGCGTTTCGCTGCAGTCTGATGGATTTGTGCCGGGGCTGATGGCCTGCTCGCGAAGAGGCCCGACCCGTCACCATAAAGTCCAGACAAAAATAAACCGGCCCTCAAGCCGGTTTATTTGTTTTTCACGCCGCTTTGTCTATCTGCGCCTGCCGCACCACCGCCGCCAACCGCTTCAGTCCTTCATCCAGCCGCGCCGGATCGATGTGGCTGAAATTCAGCCGCAGATGCCCAAGATTTTTATCGGGATCGGGAAAGAACGGTTCGCCCGGCATGAACGCCACGTCGTTGGCCAGCGCCTCGTTGAGCAAGGTGCGCGTATCCAGCGGTTGCTTGAGCGTCAGCCAGAAAAACAGCCCGCCCTGCGGCATGTTCCAGTCCGCCAGGTCGGAAAAATGCGTTTCCAGCGCTGACTGAAACCCATCGCGACGCTGCCGATAGAAGCCGCGCAACTCACTCAAGTGCTGCTGATATTTCTCACTGCCAATCCACTGCAGCGCCTGCCATTGACCGATGCGATTGGTGTGCAGATCCGCCGATTGTTTGAGTTTGAGCAGGTGCGGGAATAGGTCCGGGCTGGCGATCAGGTAGCCGACGCGCAACCCCGGCAGCAGGGTTTTCGACACGGTCCCGGTGTAGATCCAGCTGGCTTTTTGCAAACGTCCGGCAATCGGTTTGGCGCTGCCGCCATCGAAGGTCAGTTCACGATAGGGTTCGTCTTCAATCAGGGTCACGCCGAACTCATCGAGCAATGCCGCGACGGCGGCGCGTTTGGCTTCGCTGTAGCGCACGGCGGACGGGTTCTGGAAGGTCGGAATCAGATAGATGAATGCGGGCTGATGCTGTTCAAGGCGACTGCGCAACTGCACGAGGTTCGGGCCATCGGATTCTTGCGCCACGGTCAGGCAATCGGCGCCGAATAATTGGAAGATCTGCAACGCCGCCAGGTAAGTCGGCGCTTCCAGCAGAATTTCGGTGCCTTTGTCGATGTAGAGCTTGGCGGCCAGATCCAGGGTTTGCTGGGAACCGCTGACCACCAGCACCTGACTCGCCTCACACGCCAGGCCGAGCGCCCTCGCCTCTGCCGCCAACGCCTCGCGCAACGCCGGCTCGCCTTCGCTCATGCCGTATTGGCCAAGCGACAGCGGCATGTCATCCCATTCGACCTTCGGCAGCATGGCTTCAGCCGGGAGGCCACCGGCGAACGACATCATTTCCGGACGCTGGGCGGCGGCGAGGATTTCGCGGATCAGAGAACTTTTAAGGCGCGAGACACGTTCGGAAAAAGCCATGGTGGTCACCGGTAGCGAGGCAGGGAAAAAATGAGTCAAACTGGTTGACTGAAACTACGACAGCTTGAGCGAGTACGTCAATATGCTTGACCTTAAAAATCCAGCTAGCCAGCAACAAGCGATGGAAGCGTTTTTCTTCGGCTATCAGGCCTTCACCGCCAAGGCCGATGAAATGCTCGAGCGTCGCGGCCTGTCGCGAGTGCATCAGCGCATCGTGTTTTTCATCGCGCGCTACCCGAATCTCAGTGTGAAGGAATTACTGGGATTGCTTGGAGTGAGTAAACAGGCGCTGAACATGCCGTTGCGTCAGTTGCAGGAAATGCATTTGGTGGACAGCGTGGCGTCCGAGACCGACAAGCGGAAACGTCTGCTGGCGTTGACCGCTGAAGGCGCCAGGTTCGAGCAGGCGTTGCGGCGTGAACAGGTGAAACTGCTCGAGCGGGTGTTTGCCGAGGCTGGGGAGGCGGCGGTGAATGGATGGTTGGCGGTGAATATGGCCCTTGGGAACACTCAGTCACATCTTGATTGACTGAACCGGCCTCATCGCTGGCAAGCCAGCTCCCACAAAGACAACGGCGTCCGCAGATAGGGAGAAACCCGCAAATCCTCTGGGAGCTGGCTTGCCAGCGATGGGGCACTTGAGGGAGATATATCCCTATCGCCTGACTTTTCGTAAACAAAACCAAAAACAATATTTGCTTTATTTGTACACAAAAGCATAATCCACAACGTGCGAGTTCCTGACCGCATGGTCAACAAATTCGCGTATGCCTCAAAGGGCCGCTGCCACCCCTCATGGGTCCGGCCCTGGAAATAACAATAAAACTCTTGAGGAGTACTCGCTGTGGAAAGCCGCAAATCCGAAGCATCGACGCTGGAACTCTCACCGCCCTTACGCACCGGTGTGCTGGAGCGCATCTTCAAACTCAGCTTGCATGGCACCACGGTGAAGACCGAGCTGATTGCCGGTCTGACAACCTTCATCACCATGGCTTACATCATCTTCGTCAACCCGAACATCATGGCCGATGCCGGGATTGATCACGGTGCGGCCTTCGTCGCCACCTGCATTGCCGCCGCACTCGGCTGCCTGCTGATGGGCCTGTACGCCAACTGGCCAGTGGGTTTGGCACCGGGCATGGGCCTCAACGCGTTTTTCACCTACACCGTGGTCGGCACCATGGGCTATAACTGGGAAACCGCGCTCGGTGCGGTGTTCGTCTCCGGTGTGCTGTTCATGATCCTGACCTTCTCGCGTATCCGTGAGTGGCTGCTCAACAGCATTCCGGTCAGCCTGCGCTTTGCGATGGGCGCCGGTGTCGGTCTGTTCCTCGGCCTGATCGGCCTGAAAACCGCGGGCATTGTCGTCGACAGCCCGGCCACCCTGATCAAGCTCGGCTCCCTGCGTGAACCCGGCCCGCTGCTGGCGGCGATCTGCTTCCTGATGATCGCGATCCTCAGCTACCACAAAGTCTTCGGCGCGATCCTCATCAGTATCATCACCGTGACCCTGGCCGGTTGGGGCTTGGGCATCGTGCACTACGAAGGAATCATGTCGACCCCGCCAAGCCTGGCGCCGACCTTCATGGCGATGAACGTTGCCGGCGTGTTCAACGTCAGCATGATCAGCGTGGTCCTGGCTTTCCTGTTTGTGCACATGTTCGACACCGCTGGCACCCTGATGGGCGTTGCCCAGCGCGCCAATCTGGTCAACGCTGACGGCCGCATCGAAAACCTCTCCCGCGCAATGAAAGCCGACAGTGCCTCCAGCGTGTTCGGCGCCGTGGTCGGTGTTCCTCCGGTGACAAGTTACGTGGAAAGCGCTGCCGGTGTAGCCGCTGGTGGTCGGACTGGTCTTACCGCCGTCACCGTAGGTGTGCTATTTATAGCGGCAATGTTTTTCGCACCGCTGGCCGGCATGATTCCCGCTTACGCCACCGCCGGCGCCTTGATCTACGTTGCGATGCTGATGATGGGTGGCATGGCCCACATCGAGTGGGACGAAGCCACCGATGCCATCCCGGCGATCGTCACCGCGATCATGATGCCGCTGACCTTCTCGGTCGCCGACGGCATCGCGCTGGGTTTCATCACCTACGTGGCGTTGAAGGCCGGTACCGGCAAGTACAAGGAGATTTCCGTCAGCCTGTGGGTGCTCTGCGCGATCTTCATCGCCAAGTTCATTTTCTTGTAAGCGTCACGCGGTTCACGCTTCAAATCAGCCTCACCCCACCGGGTGGGGCTTTTGCACATTCTTGAGTACAACAAAAAAGGAGCAAAGTGATGAGTCTGGAAACCTGGCTGCTGTTCAGCGGCGCTGCGCTGGTGGTGATCCTGATTCCGGGACCCCTGTCATTGCTGATGATCAGCAACAGTCTGAATTTCGGTTTGCGCCGTTCTTACCCGGCCTTTCTCGGCGGGGTCACCGCGTCGATCTGCCTGCTCAGCGCTTCGGCATTGGGCCTCGGCGCCCTGCTGCTGGCGTCGGAACAGCTGTTCAGTGCGCTGAAAATCGTTGGCGCCCTGTACCTGTTCTATCTCGCCTGGCAGAGCTGGCAGCAATCGCGCCAGCCCTCGGTCGGCGCCGAAGTGCCACAAGCGGCGCCTGTGCCGCGGTTTCGCGCATTGTTCGGGCGCGCATTCGTGCTCGGCGCAAGCAACCCGAAAGACATCCTGTTCTTCGCCGCCTTCCTGCCGCAGTTCCTCAGTGCCGAGCAACCGTTCCTGCCCCAGTTGCTGATCATGATCGCCACCTGGACCCTGCTGGATCTGCTTTGCAAACTGGCGTACGGCCTGGGTGCCCATGGCGCCGCGCGTTACCTGCGCAGCGGCAAAGGACAAAGCTGGTTCAACCGGATCAGCGCCGGACTGTTCGGCGGTGCCGGCGCAGCCTCTTTGCTCAGCAGCCACTGACCGGTTGATATCCAGACAAGCCATCCCGACCGACGGGATGGCTTTTTTGTTTCCGCGACCACCCTCCATCCGGGCACTTGAAACACCCCGGTCGCCGCCACGTGCGCAATACATCGCAACAACCCGCCGATGTACATCAGCTCGAAAATCCCGCCACCATAACCTCGCTTCATTCACACCCATTTGCCAGAACAAGGATGTTCACAATGGCCGTTCTTATCCAGGATGCCTCGATACAAGTTGACGCTGTGGTCGTCACCGACATGGGCTTTCACGCCAACGCACGCACAGCTTCGACCCTCGACCTGAACCGTGTCCCCCAGTCGCAGGCAGGTACAAAGAACAAAAACCGCATCAGGCAATTGCATGTGGTCGACGATTTATTCGGTCCGCTGCACATCGGCTCCGCCTCAGTCACGCGCGCGTATCTTCACGCCCTGGGTGCGACGATTGACGGGCTGCCACTGAATGGCAGAAACACCCTCTTTCGAATTCCCGGACGCGCCTTCATCAACGCGTTGCAATTCAGTCCAGCCAAAATCGAAGCGCAGATAAAGTCCGCCACGGCGCTGAACAGTGACCGACTGTCGACCCTGCTGTTCGAGATCGCCAGCCAGCGCCCGCTCAGTGCACCGCCCATGATCAGGGAAGGCCGCGCCACCCGTCTCGATCGGGAGGGCCATTACCGCAAGCTCGCAAAACTTCTGGATTGCGCACAAAAACTGGACCTCAACCACGCCCGCTTACCCCGGCACACGCCACGCTGGGTGGCGCGGGCCAAGACCTTTGGCGCCTTGGGTTCCAGTGTCGGCGTTCAGTCGTTCGGCATTTTCATGGGGCTGCGCGGGTTGGTCTCGGCGATAAAACTCAATGATCGCGCCGAGATCGCAATCAACACGGCCGGTCTGCTTTCAGAGGCTGGCTCCATCGCCGCCGACATCACCATCACCCAGATCGCAACGCAAATGATGAAGGCCGGACAAGCCGGTTACCGCGACTTCGCCAGAACCCGATTCGCCCTCCGGCTGAGCCGCTCCGGTGGTCTGATCGGCGGCGCGCTGACCCTGCCGTTCGATATCTACATGGCGGTCAGGGCGTTCAATTCGGCCAGCAACGCGACCGGGAAAGCGGCCATGGATCACTATGTGGAAGCCGGATTGAGCATCACCAGCGCTGCCATGACCGTGATCCTCGGTGCTGCGGCGATGGCCGGTTTTTCGTTTGCCGGTCCCGTGGGCCTCGCCGCCGGCCTGATGCTGGCGGTCGGCTCGCAGATTTATGGGGCGGTGCGGCTGGTGGATGACATTGATGACTACATCGAACTCAGCGACGAGGAGCGTTGGCGTACCGGCTGGTTCACCTTCTGCTTCATGAGTCCCGACGCAGAGGTCCAGGATCGCTACACCCTTGCCAAAGCGCGGGTCGAACACGCCAGGCAACTGAAGGCCACGGCCAGAAGACTGCTCGATGGCGAACTCAAGGACAGTACCGAAGCCATCGTCAACGGTGCCTGGGACGTGGAACTGAAACCGACCCGGGTGTGGACGCGTAACTGGTGGACCAAACAGGACGCCTGGGAAACCGTCAACGTTCCACAGATCAAGGACGGAGACGACACCCTCGACGCTCGCGCAGGCGTCACCGACAAGACGCCCGGCGCCGAACTGGGTACGGCGGGACAGCACAAGGGGGTCCTGTGGTTCATCGGTGACGGCCGGGATTCGATACAGGGCGTCGAAAAGAAGTCGAACGCCTTCCATTACAAGGCGGGTGTCAAAGACCTCACAGGCGGTGAAAAGGATGACCGCTTTGTCTTCGAGGGCGCCGCCAATCAGCTCAAGGACACCAGCGCGATAACCGCACCTTCGATACTGAAGGGCGGTGCAGGTGAAGACACGTTGTCACTGGGCGGCGCTCACCCGATACGGGCCAGAGGCGAAGCCGGCTACAGCGTCCATTTATCGGCGGGGACATTGCACACGATGAACCCGGACCCCGCTGACCCAGGCCGCAGAAAACGCGTTTTGCACAGTCGCCTGGACAGTATCGAAAACGTGGATACCGTGCCGTTCGGCGCAAGCCACGTCATCGGCTCCGACCAACGCAACATCATCAAGGCCCGCGGCAAGGATTCGATCAACGCAGGTGCCGGAAACGATCAGATCCATCTGTTGCACAAAGAGGTCGCGGCAAACGGCGGCGCTGGCACGGATGAGTATTTCATCGCCCATGAGGCGGCTCGCGTGTGCATCACGGAAGACGGGGAGGAGGAAAGTTTCATCGTCCTTAACTGGCGAATGGACCTGATCAAAAGCTGGTTCATCAAACGCAGTACGCTGGTGATCACCTCTGGCTTCGATTTTCATGATCAGGCCAAAAGCGTGGTCTTCATTCACGACGTCTACCGGAAAGTCGATAAGCAGTGGCGCTTGAAGAACAACAAACTGATCTTCATCACCCGAGATGGCTACCATCTGACCCCTGAGCTGCCGGAGACCGCCCGCGACGACACGTTCGTCGAAATCGAAATGGTCATTACCAAACCGGGCCAACCCGAGCGGCCGATTATTCTCTATGACGCCGAATGCATCATTCAACACCAGAACGACGCACGCTATTACCTCCCCAGAGTGCAGCAACACATTGCTTTCTATTCGGTAGAGCGCGCCAATGCGGTGACAAAACTCTATCTGGACTACTCCAGCAGCGAATTGACCAAAGCCGAAGCGAACTTCCTTGCAACACTCTCGGAAAAAGAGGTTCCTGACGTGATTGTCGGGTGCGACCTGACCTACCACTTCGGTCAGAACACACTGACCTTGAAGAGGTTCTCCCATGCTCGTGGTGGTCAGGATCCCATGAATGTCATCAAGATTCTGCGCACCATGGCCATTCGCAACCAGGCCAGATACGTGCTGATTTTCAACGACGGTGTCGCCCTCAACCCCCAGCTCACCCCGGAAACCGACGCGGCACCGGTCAATGCGCACTATAAGGTGCATGCCCACACGCACTGGACTACGCCCATGTCGTTGCCGCTGGAGTGGCGATCCGCGCGGTTTGCCTTTGAATTGCCCGCCAACGAAGCCCATCACCTCGGCGCAAGAGACGCTTGCGCCAAACTCACCTCTTACCCTGAACAAACGGCCATGGAGCATCTGGTGGGACAAGGTTCTACCTACCTTGTCCACCTTGCCGCCGATACCACCCTCAAAATCAAAACCCCGGGCGCCCTGGCCAGCGCTCCTGTCAGGCTCCCCTTCGCTTCCACCTGGGAGTTCGATGCAACTGCCCTGGGAAATGCCCGGATAACCCTGCAAGACAATCAGCTGCGGATAGGCACGTGTACGGTTCATCTGCCGGAATATGAAAGCGATGACCTGATTGATCAGGTGCGGGTCATATCAGCCAATGGCCTCGTTCACACGATCGACCTTTCCTTCGACAGGGTGTATGTCGAGGGGCTCGATGCAAGATTCTTTGCAGTCCCGGATTCGGCAGTGCCCTTGCCCGAAGGGTTAAGCGCGGTGGCCGACAAACAACTCAAGGTCAGAAACATCGCGCCGCTCGATAACAGCGCCGGAACGCTGACCTACAGCTTCCCCTTGCAGGGCTGGTTGCTCGACTCCGCCCCTATCGAATACTCACAGTTAAAAATCACCCACCGCTGCAGCCATCAACTGCCCGCCAGGCCCGTGTCCCCCATCAATGTGCCCGCGGCATAACGCGTCCACCTCGCCGGTACGCCGGCGAGGTCCCGGAACCTGCGTAACCCCTCGCATCATTTGAATTCCGCGCAAGACACATATACCGCACGGCACCTCGCCTTTCTGCCGAACATCAACATTGCGCAAGCCACACAGGGCTACCGCGCTTTTTACAACTGCACATGATCAGAGAAAGAATGAATGGCCAAACCACCAAAATCCATTGCCGGTGTGCGCCCGCACGATGCGCCTCCGCTGCAGCGGACGGCGCTCGACCCTTCCTCGAGCCGTCATCTGAACGCCGCAGGCTCCGACGCGATGATGCCGGGTCGCGATCCACTGCCGGGGCCCTCTTCCAGTGCGTCGGCGAGTCATATCGCGCCTTCGTCTTCGGTCACTGTCAGCACAATGCCTGACCCGATCGCTGCCATGCTGGAAAGCAACCTCAGAGCCATTTCCTTGCCGGCGGAGCAGGCTGACCGGTTGCGACCTTCTGCAACCGTTGACGGGCTCTACTCAGACCCGCTGGGGCAACGCTATGCTCGCCTGGAAGACGGCGTTTATTACCGGGCTGAATTGAAGGCCAATGGCGATGTCGAGATCCCCTGGCCCTCTGCGCCGGGCGTGTCGGCGCCGCTGTTACGAAAGATCGAGGGGCAGCCACGCTGGCGCCTGGAAGCGGACTGGTACTCGCACCAGCCCGTCACTGCAACCTGGATCGCGTCTATCCCTGACTCCGCCCAGGCACATCCCCCGGTGTTCCTCGCTCCCCAGTTGAGCGCGCAGCTGACCAGTGCGCACGACACACTGGCCGGCGTGCGCTACGACAAACGCAAGAAAACCTATGTCGATATGGCGGAAGGTACGGTCATGGTCGCCAGGAACAGTGAAGGACACTTCCAGCAGACCTTCGCCAGCGAGCTGACACCTTCCGGATTCCTCGTGGAGCCAGTCCCCGGGACGACGCTTTGGCGACGCAAACCGCAAGGTGTTGCAGGCCGCCAAGAGCCCTCGTCGACAACAACCCGTCGCCTCAGCCGTGTCCCGGATGAACGTCAGTCAGGCACGGGCAACCGCCAGCGACGGGTTGAAACAGACGATATCCACCTTGCGTCTACGCCCCTTGCCAACGCTGACTGGCATTCGTGGGGACATGCCACAAAACCGCAATTGGGCGATTCCATCGAAATCGACGGCAGCCACTATGCGATTGTCGACCAGAACGGCCACCGCAGTGACGCACGGGTGTTTATCAAGCATCCGCAATTTTCCGCCAGCGATTTCAACGCCTTCGAACAGACACTGGGCAACACACCGCACCTGCAACCTCGGAGCGCAGTGAAACACAAAGGCCCCGGGGCAGACGGTCCGATCGACACCTGGCGCGTCGACGACGGCCTGCCGTTCAGACAAACCCTGGCCCGATACGTCAGCGATACGTTTCCCTATATCTGCGACCACTCGGCCAGCAGGATCGCCCATGCCATGTTCAATCGAGCCAATCACGCCGAAGCGCTCAATGGTTACGGGCTTAACGATCTGTCTGAAACCTTCCGGCATTGGGCGCAGAGGTCGACAAACCTGTCCGAGCAAAAGGCCAGCCGCCCGGATCTGGTCGATCCGTTGATGTTACTGCCCGCGCTTGCCAGAACCGGCGAGCGCTACATCCCCAAACCCTCTGTCTCCGGCGAGGGGCTTCAGCGGATCGACTTCGATCTCCAGCGCATTCCCCCGCAATGGCGCACCATCGGTGACTCGTATCACATCAGCGAACTGCGGGCGCTGTTCGAGCAGGTGCTGAGGCATCAGGGCTACCACGTCTCCCCTTCATTCCGGGCGGCACCGGCGCAACGGGATGCGCTGATAATTCAGCGTCAAGGCGTCGATCAGGTATTCATCATGCTGTTCCCGACCTTGATGCAGGGCCATTACCTGGAGTTCGCCAGCAGGACCTGGCTGCGCACCCGAGCCTTGACGAACAAACATGATCCCGCCGACAAGACACTGCTGAACAAGGCGCTCGCCGAAAACAACGTTATCTTCCTGATGGGCGACCTGGAACGGGAGCCGCATGGCCAATCGCGTCTTTTTATTTTCCGTCAGCAATAACCGTGCTGCCAGGCTGGAACCAGCGGCCTGGCGAGCCGCACAGCCCACTCATGCAGACGAAAAAAAGCCCGCAGTGTGAGCGGGCGAAAGACCAAAGAAGCTATATGCGCAGTCGCTTCCCGGTGGGGGCAGCTGCTTGGGGGTCAGCTGCCCCGGTATGTGGAATAGCTGTATGGCGAAATCAGCAATGGCACGTGGTAGTGATCCTGTTCGGCAGAAATGCCGAAACGCAGCACCACCACGTCCAGAAACGCCGGCTCCGGCAACTGCACGCCACGGGCGCGGTAGTAATCACCGGCGTGGAACTGCACCTGATAGACCCCGGTGCGGTAGTCATCGCCTTGCAGCAGCGGCGCATCGACCCGGCCATCGCTGTTGGTAATCGCACTGGCGACCAATTCCAGATGCGAACCTTCAACGCGGTATAGCTCGACCTTGATCGAACTGCCCGGGCAACCGTGTGCAGCGTCCAAAACGTGTGTTGTCAAACGTCCCATTGATTCTGCGCGCCTGCCTGCGTGGAAGCAGTCAGACTTCGCGCCTCCCGAAGTCAGTTGAAAAGGAGACCGCACCGATTCGGAGCACGAAACGCTGCGGCGAGCGATTGATTAAGACACTTTTAATAAAAATTGTACACAATAAAAGCGACATTTTTTATTTCACCCCCGCCATTCGGGCGTTTACCTCTTATTGGCTGCTTAAGCGCCTGTCTATTGAACCTGCGATCCATTAGCTGACTGATCAGGCAGGTTTCTTGCAGGCTCACGCCCTTAACAGCAAAAGATGACAGTCGGTGAAAAATGCGAAAATTCAGGCTTACAAATTGAGAATAAAGTTGTATACAATCAGCCCATCGCTGTGACGCCAGCCTGCTTACTCACCGCCAGGCCGCCACACCCTCTGTCAACGAACAAGAAGGAAGACTGCAGTGAGCGCTGACTACCCACGCGACCTGATCGGTTACGGCAGTAACCCTCCTCACCCCCACTGGCCGGGCAATGCCCGCATCGCCCTGTCGTTCGTGCTCAATTACGAAGAAGGCGGCGAGCGCAACATCCTGCACGGCGACAAAGAATCCGAAGCGTTCCTCTCCGAGATGGTTGCCGCCCAGCCGCTGCAGGGCGCGCGCAACATGAGCATGGAATCGCTTTACGAGTATGGCAGCCGCGCCGGTGTCTGGCGGATCCTCAAACTGTTCAAGGAATTCGACATTCCGCTGACCATCTTCGCCGTGGCCATGGCCGCCCAGCGTCACCCGGACGTGATCCGTGCGATGGTCGAAGCCGGTCACGAGATCTGCAGCCACGGCTACCGCTGGATCGACTACCAGTACATGGACGAGGCGCAGGAACGCGAGCACATGCTCGAAGCAATCCGTATCCTCACCGAACTCACCGGCGAGCGCCCACTGGGCTGGTACACCGGTCGCACCGGCCCGAACACCCGTCGCCTGGTGATGGAAGAAGGCGGTTTCCTCTACGACTGCGACACCTACGACGACGACCTGCCCTACTGGGAACCGAACAACCCGACCGGCAAGCCGCACCTGGTGATCCCGTACACCCTCGACACCAACGACATGCGCTTCACCCAGGTGCAGGGTTTCAACAAGGGCGACGATTTCTTCGAATACCTCAAAGACGCATTCGACGTGCTCTACGCCGAGGGCGCTGAAGCGCCGAAGATGCTTTCGATCGGTCTGCACTGCCGCCTGATCGGTCGTCCGGCGCGTCTGGCGTCGCTCAAGCGCTTCATCGAATACGCCAAAAGTCATGAACAGGTGTGGTTCAGCCGTCGCGTCGACATCGCACGCCACTGGCACGCAACCCACCCGTACCAAGGGGCCGCCAAATGAGCCGCTTTCAAACCCTGCAACCGTCGACCCTGAGCCGCGACGCCTTCGTCAACGCCTTCGCCGACATCTACGAACATTCGCCATGGGTGGCCGAGAAGGCCTACGACCTGGGCGCGGACGCTTCGATCGACGAGATCGAAACCCTGCACCAGCGCATGAGCGACATCCTGTTGAGCGCCGATCACGCCAGCCAGCTTGCGCTGATCAACGCTCACCCGGACCTGGCCGGCAAAGCCGCCGTCCAGGGCCAGCTTACCGCGGCCAGTACTGAAGAACAGTCTGGCGCGGGGATTCACCAATGCACGGCCGAAGAGTTCCAGCGCTTCACCGAGCTGAACGACGCCTACAAGGCCAAGTTCAAGTTTCCCTTCATCATGGCGGTAAAAGGCAGCAACCGGCATCAGATCCTCGCGGCGTTCGAAACGCGCATTCACAACTCGGTCGACACCGAGTTCAAATGCGCGCTGGCGGAGATCAACAAGATTGCCCTGTTCCGTTTACTGACCCTATAGCGAGCCTGACCCGAGTACATCAAACGCGGAGAGTACCCAGGGTCTTGCAAGCATCCCCAGCCACTTATTTAAAGGCAGACAAGAAGAATGAAAGCTTACGCCGTACCTTTCGAGAAGTTCGTCAACCTGGCCGATGCCCGTCTGGGCACCAAAATCATCTCGGTCACCGATGACTGGTTCGCAGACGCCAATCGTCTGTTTCAGCCGACCCCGGCCGTGTGGAAGGAGGGTGTGTTCGACGACAACGGCAAGTGGATGGACGGCTGGGAATCGCGCCGCAAGCGCTTCGAAGGCTTCGACAGCGCCGTAATCCGTCTGGGCGTACCGGGCTCGATCAAAGGCGTGGACATCGACACTTCATTCTTCACCGGCAACTTTCCGCCATCGGCCTCGCTGGAAGCGTGCTTCCTGGCCTCGGGCGAGCCGGACGAAAACACCCAGTGGACTGAAGTGCTGTCGGCCGTCGAGCTGCAGGGCAACAGCCACCACTACCACGAAATCAGCAACGACAAAGCCTTCAGTCACCTGCGCTTCAACATCTACCCGGATGGCGGTGTGGCCCGTCTGCGCGTGTACGGCATTCCGTTCCGCGACTGGTCGGCGGTTGGCGACAACGAGCAGGTTGACCTGGCTGCAGCCCTGAACGGTGGCCGCGCACTCGCCTGCTCCGACGAACACTTCGGCCGCATGAGCAACATCCTCAACCCGGGCCGCGGCATCAACATGGGCGACGGCTGGGAAACCGCACGTCGTCGTACTCCGGGCAATGACTGGGTGATCGTCGCACTGGGCCACCCGGGCGAGATCGAAAAAATCATCGTCGACACCCTGCACTTCAAGGGCAACTACCCGGACACCTGCTCGATCCAGGGCGCGTTCGTGAAAGGCGGTACTGACAGCCAGATCGAAACCCAGTCGCTGTTCTGGCGTGAACTGCTGCCGAGCCAGAAGCTGGAAATGCACGCCGAACACACCTTCGTCGAGCAGATCAAGGCACTGGGTCCGATCACCCACATCCGCCTGAACGTGTTCCCGGATGGTGGTGTGAGTCGCCTGCGTGTATTGGGCAAGGTCGCTAAATAAGCAGTGAGGCCATTCGCGAGCAAGCTCGCTCCCACATTTGGAATGCATTCCCCTGTGGGAGCGAGCTTGCTCGCGAAGGCGTCGGTACAGTCAACACAGAATTTTGGATAAGAAGAACAGCATGCGCACACTGACGATTGAACCGCTGACCAAAGAAGCCTTCGCCCCCTTCGGTGACGTGATCGAAACCGACGGCAGCGATCACTTCATGATCAACAACGGTTCGACCATGCGCTTCCATAAACTGGCGACGGTCGAAACCGCTACGCCTGAGGACAACGCGATCATCAGCATTTTCCGCGCCGACGCGCAGGACATGCCGCTGACCGTTTGCATGCTGGAACGCCATCCGCTGGGCAGCCAGGCTTTCATTCCGCTGCTCGGCAACCCCTTTCTGATCGTGGTCGCGCCAGTTGGCGATGAACCTGTATCAGGCTTGGTCCGCGCCTTCGTCACCAACGGCAGGCAGGGCATTAATTACCATCGCGGCGTCTGGCACCACCCGGTGCTGACGATCGAAAAGCGGGATGACTTCCTGGTGGTTGATCGCAGTGGCACAGGCAACAACTGCGATGAGCATTTTTTCAAAGAGGATGAGCGTTTGATCCTCGCCCCCCACCAATAAGAGAAGGTCTGATCACCCGACAACAAGGGTGACAGGCGAGAGGTAAAGACTGTGGAAGCACATCTGTTGGAATGGCTGAACCTGAGCGTGCGCTGGGTTCACATGATCACTGGCGTGGCCTGGATCGGCGCGTCGTTCTACTTCGTCTGGCTGGAGAACAACCTCAACCGCGTCAACCCGAAAACCGGTCTGGCCGGTGATCTGTGGGCGATCCACGGTGGCGGTATCTATCACCTGGAAAAATACAAACTGGCCCCACCGTCGATGCCGGAGAACCTGCACTGGTTCAAATGGGAAGCCTACTTCACCTGGATGTCGGGGATCGCGCTGCTGTGCGTGGTGTTCTACTCCAACCCGACGCTCTACCTGCTGGCTCCGGGCAGCACACTGAGCGGCCCTGAAGGCGTGGCCATCGGTATCGGCTCGCTGTTCCTCGGCTGGTTCATCTACTCCTTCCTGTGCGACTCGGCACTGGGCAAACGCCCTGCTCTGCTCGGCTTCATTCTGTTCGTGCTGATCATCGGCGCGGCGTATGGCTTCAGCAAAGTGTTCAGCGGTCGTGGTGCGTACCTGCACGTCGGCGCGATCATCGGCACCATCATGGTCGGTAACGTGTTCCGCATCATCATGCCGGCGCAACGTGCACTGGTTGCCGCGATTGCCGAGAACCGCACGCCGGATCCGGCGCTGCCAGCCAAGGGTCTGTTGCGTTCGCGTCACAACAACTACTTCACCCTGCCGGTGCTGTTCATCATGATCAGCAACCACTTCCCGAGCACTTACGGCAGCCAGTACAACTGGTTGATCCTCGCCGGGATCGCGGTGTTGGCGGTGTTGGTACGTCACTACTTCAACACCCGTCATGACAGCCACAAGTTTGCCTGGACCTTGCCTGTGGCAGCGGTGGGCATGATCAGTCTGGCGTACGTCACCGGCCCGATGCCAATGTCGACCGCGCCGGAAGTGGCCAAGGCACCAGCCAAAATCGAGTACCAACCGCTGCCGGAAACGGCACTGGGCGGTGGTTTGAAACCGGCTGAAGCGGCACCGGCAGCCCCTGCCGAACCTGCAGCAGCAACGGCGCAAGCCTCCAACGCGGGTCCGGCCTTCGACAAAGTGCACAACGTGATTCAAGAACGCTGCGCGGTCTGCCATTCGGCCAAACCGACCAGCCCGTTGTTCAGCGCGGCGCCCGCCGGGGTGATGTTCGACACCCCCGAGCAGATCCGCCAGAACGCGGCACGCATCCAGGCGCAAGCCATCACCACGCAGATCATGCCACTGGGCAACATCACGCAGATGACCCAGCAGGAACGTGACCTGATCGGTGCATGGATCGCCCAGGGAGCGCAGACCAACTAAGCAGTAAAAGCATCGCTGGCAAGCCGGCTCCCACAGGGTTTTGCACTGCCTGTGTGGGAGCTGGCTTGCCAGCGATTGGCCGCAACGCGGTTGACCTGATGTAAAGAAACAGCTGTGAGCAACCCGGCAGCTGTTCAATCACAAGAATAAAAAGATCCGAGGTGTTGCATGTCCGAGCTGTCCAAAGCGCGCATCCCCGACGCACCCGCCATTCAGCGTTTGCCCCTTTTGCAACTGATCCTGGTCGGTTTGCAACATGTTCTGCTGATGTACGGTGGTGCCATCGCGGTGCCGCTGATCATTGGACAGGCCGCTGGCCTGAGTCGTGAAGAAATTGCCTTCCTGATCAATGCCGACCTGTTGGTCGCCGGTGTCGCCACCATCGTGCAGTCCTTGGGTATCGGCCCGATGGGCATTCGCATGCCGGTGATGATGGG
>NZ_QAIU01000654.1:6304-13811 GCF_003061205.1 Pseudomonas sp. HMWF006 | reverse complement strand
GCCCGGTATCGGCCTGCAAGGCATCTTCGGTGCGACGATCGCCGCCGGTTTCTTCGGCATGCTCATTGCGCCTTTCATGTCCAAGGTCGTGCGCTTCTTCCCGCCGCTGGTGACCGGCACGGTCATCACCTCGATCGGTTTGTCGCTGTTCCCCGTGGCCGTGAACTGGGCCGGTGGCGGGGCCGCTGCGGCGCAATTCGGTTCACCGATTTACCTGGCCATCGCCGCACTGGTGCTGGCGACCATTCTGCTGATCCACCGTTTCATGCGCGGTTTCTGGGTCAACATTTCCGTGCTGATCGGCATGTGCATCGGCTACGTGCTGTGCGGCGCGCTCGGCATGGTCGATCTGAGCGGCATGGCCAACGCGCCATGGATTCAGTTCGTCACCCCGCTGCATTTCGGCATGCCGAAATTCGAACTCGCGCCGATCCTGTCGATGTGCCTGGTGGTGGTGATCATCTTCGTCGAGTCCACCGGGATGTTTCTGGCGCTGGGCAAGATCACCGGCCAGGAAGTCTGCCCACGGATGCTGCGTCGCGGCCTGCTGTGCGATGCCGGCGCCTCGTTCGTCGCCGGTTTCTTCAACACCTTCACCCACTCCTCGTTCGCGCAGAACATCGGCCTGGTGCAGATGACCGGCGTGCGCTGCCGCTCGGTAACCATCGTTGCCGGCGGCCTGCTGATCGTGTTGAGCCTGCTGCCGAAAGCCGCGTTCCTCGTCGCGTCGATTCCACCGGCGGTGTTGGGCGGCGCAGCGATTGCGATGTTCGGCATGGTTGCCGCAACCGGCATCAAGATCCTCCAGGAAGCCGACATCGGCGACCGTCGCAACCAACTGCTGGTGGCGGTGAGCATCGGCATGGGCCTGATCCCGGTGGTGCGTCCGGAGTTCTTCGCCCACCTGCCAATGTGGATGAGCCCGATCACCCACAGCGGGATCGCCATGGCCACGCTCAGCGCGCTGACGCTGAACCTGCTGTTCAACATCCTTGGCGGCAAAGAGCGCGCGGCGATCAACGACTGCCACGCGCACCAGCACTAACGAAATAACCCTGTGGGAGCGAGCTTGCGCGCGAAAGCGGTGCGTCATTCAACAGTGATGGCGACTGACACGCCCTCTTCGCGAGCGAGCTCGCTCCCACAGGGGGCAAGCAACCGCTCTGCGCCTCAAACAATAAAAACAAGAGGGAGCACCAGATGATTCGCACGCAAACCAACGTTCTGTTGAGTGGCGGCCTGCTGGCCGCGAGTCAGGCCATGGCCGGCGATTTACTGCTGTGGCAGACCAACAGCCTGAGCTATCTGTATGGCAAGAACTTCGCGATCAACCCGTCGATCCAGCAGACGGTGACGTTCGAACATGCTGACAAGTGGAAGTACGGCGACAACTTCCTGTTCGTCGACAAAATTTTCTACAACGGCCAGGAAGACCGCAACAAAGGCCCGCATACCTTCTACGGCGAATTCACCCCGCGTTTCTCGTTCGGCAAGATCTTCGACCGCAAGCTCGAATTCGGCCCGATCAAGGACGTGCTGCTGGCGATGACCTACGAGTACGGCGAAGGCGAGAGCGAGGCCTACCTGATCGGCCCCGGTTTCGACCTCAAGGTGCCGGGCTTCAACTACGTGACCCTGAATATCTTCCGCCGCCAGACCGAAGGCCCGCGCCCCGGCGACGGCATCTGGCAGATCACCCCCGGCTGGTCCTACAGCTTTCCCCTGGGCAATTCCGATGTGCTGATCGACGGCTATCTGGACTGGGTGGTCGACAACGATGAGAACTCGCGCGGCACCTACCACGCCAACCTGCACATCAATCCGCAGATCAAGTACGACCTGGGCAAGGCCTTGGGCTGGAGTCAGAAGCAGCTGTATGTCGGTACCGAATACAGCTATTGGAAGAATAAATACGGCATTGAAAGCAGCCACAACTTCGACACCAACCAGAACACCGCCAGCCTGCTGGTGAAGGTGCACTTTTAAGATGGCCCGCAACCGTGCCCCATACCTGTCGTCGGTGCTCTGTTGCGGGGCACTTGAGAGCTGGCCGAGGAGTCAGTATTCTCCGCGGCCTCTTGAATTCGGTCTAAAAAAAAGCCCGGATTTAATTCCTGACCAGCGGGCCAACTTATCCCGGCCCCGGTCAGTACCGAGGCATCCCGAAAACACGCTCAATCGACTGTTTTTCAGCAGCCGATCGGGCGTTTTTTTGCTTTTCGAACGCCTTGGCTCAGCTCTTGCTAACAGCATCAAAGCTGACCGGTCGGATGACTTTTACAGCAATGAAAAAAGGTGCCACACCAGAGCGCCGATCTTAAAAAAAATAAACGTAGAACCTACTTTGGGAGCAACCGAATGAAACGTATGTGCACCAGCCTGATGCTCGCGGGATCGATGTTGGCCGGCGGCCAGGCCATGGCCGACGGCCTGCTGCAATGGCAGAACAACAGCCTGACCTACCTCTACGGCAAAGACTTCAAGGTCAACCCGGCGATCCAGCAGACCGTTACCTTCGAGCACGCCGATGGCTGGAAGTATGGGGACAACTTCCTGTTCGTCGACAAGATCTTCTACAACGGCAAGCCGGACGGCGGCGTCGGCAACAACACGTACTACGGCGAGTTCAGCCCGCGCCTGTCGCTCGGCAAGATCCTCGACCAGAAGATCGAGTTCGGCCCGATCAAGGACGTGTTGCTGGCGATGACCTATGAGTTCGGTGAGGGCGATGTCGAGTCTTACCTGATCGGCCCAGGCTTCGACCTGGCGATCCCGGGTTTCGACTACTTCCAGTTGAACTTCTACCAGCGTCACACCGAAGGTTCGCGCCCGGGTGACAACGTCTGGCAGATTACGCCGGTGTGGTCCTACACCATCCCGGTCGGCGACTCGAACATTCTGATCGATGGTTTCATGGACTGGGTGGTCGACAACGACGTCAACAGCAAGGGCGAATACCACGCCAACCTGCACTTCAACCCACAGATCAAATACGACCTGGGCAAGGCGCTGAATTTCGGCGAGAAGCAGCTCTACGTCGGTGTTGAATACGACTACTGGAAAGACAAGTACGGGATCGACGACACCCGTGCATTCACCACCAATCAGAACGTGACCAGCTTCCTGGTGAAGTTCCACTTCTGATCCAGCGGCGTCCGCAAGGACGCCTTCGCGAGCAAGCTCGCTCCCACAGGGATTTTGTGAACGACACATTTCCTGTGGGAGCGAGCTTGCTCGCGAATGGCTTCAGCACAGGTTTCAGGCCGGAACCACCGCCTCGGTGATCCCCAGAAACCGGCACAGCTCCTCGCGCTTGGCCAGCGCATCGCGCCGTCCCAAGTCAATCAGCTCGCTGCAATACCCCGCCTCGAACAGCAGATAACTCAACACCCCTGCCCCACTGGTCTTGGTCGCCCCCGGTCCGCGCAAGAACAGGCGCAACGCCGCCGGCAATTCCTGACGATGCCGCGCCGCGATCTCATCAATCGGCTGACTCGGCGAAATCACCAGCACCTCCACCGGCGCCACGCCCAGCGTACGGGTCGGCGTGCCTTCGGGCATCAAATGGCTGAACTGGTTGAGACGCTGCAGCAGTTCGATATCGCTCTCCAGACTGTCAATAAACGTGCTGTTGAGCATGTGCCCGCCGATCTGTGCCAGCGTCGGCTGTTGCCCGGTGTAGGCGCGCTCCAGCGGCTGCTGCGGATCGAAACCGCGCGGGTTGCCACTGACGCCCACCACCAGCACCCGGCTCGCGCCCAGATGCAGTGCCGGGCTGATCGGCGCGGACTGGCGCACCGCGCCATCACCAAAATATTCATCGCCGAGTTTGACCGGCGCGAACAACAGCGGAATCGCCGAACTGGCAAGCAGATGCTCCACCGTCAGTTGGGTCGGCACGCCAATACGCCGATGCCGCAGCCAGGCGTCGATCTTGCCGCCGCCCTGATAGAACGTCACGGCTTGCCCCGACTCGTAGCCGAACGCCGTCACCGCCACCGCATGCAATTGCTTGCGCGCGATGGATTCGGCGATGCCGGGCATGTGCAGTTTTTCTTCGAGTAAATCGCGCAATGGCGAACTGTTGAGCAACGCCACCGGCAATTGTCGACCGAGGCCGAGCAGGCTGTGGCTGACAAAACGACTGGCCTGATGAATGACGCCGGGCCAGTCACTACGCAGCACACGATGACTGCGAAAGCCTTGCCAGAACAAAGTGAGGCGTTCGATGGCGGCGCGAAAGTCAGTGGCACCGCTGGCCAGACTGACGGCATTGATCGCCCCGGCCGAGGTGCCGACGATCACCGGAAACGGATTGTCCGCGCCCGACGGCAGCAACTCGGCAATCGCTGCCAGCACGCCCACCTGATACGCCGCCCGAGCCCCGCCGCCGGAAAGAATCAAACCTGTAACCGGTTCAGCTGGGCTCATCGCAACACTCCGGGGTGCTTGAAGGGATGGGGGCAATCAACCGCGTTTGGCGTACAGCTTCGGCTCGCCGGGCGGGCGGCTCTTGAAGCGGCGATGTGCCCACAGGTATTGCTCGGGACAGGCTCGCAGGGCACTTTCCACCCACTGGTTGATGCGGATGCAATCGGCTTCTTCGGTCTCGCCGGGGAAGTCTTCCAGCGGCGGATGAATCACCAAGCGGTAACCGCTGCCATCGGCCAGACGTTCCTGAGTGAACGGCACGACCAGCGCCTTGCCCAGACGGGCAAATTTCGTCGTCGCAGTAACGGTCGCCGCCTGAATGCCGAACAGCGGCACGAAGATACTTTGCTTGGCGCCGTAGTCCTGATCCGGTGCGTACCAGATTGCCCGTCCCGAGCGCAGCAGCTTGAGCATGCCACGCACATCGTCGCGCTCCACGGCCAGCGAATCGAGATTGTGCCGCTCGCGACCCCGACGCTGAACGAAGTCGAACAATGGATTCTTGTGTTCGCGGTACATGCCGTCGATGGTGTGTTGCTGGCCGAGCAGCGCCGCGCCGATCTCCAGCGTGGTGAAGTGCGCCGCCATCAGGATCACGCCTTTGCCTTCGCGCTGGGCCTTCTGCAGATGCTCCAGACCCTCGACGTGGGCCAGCCTGGCCAGACGCTCGCGCGACCACCACCAGCTCATCGCCATTTCAAAAAAAGCGATGCCGGTGGATGCGAAGTTTTCCTTGAGCAGGCGTTTGCGCTCGGCGGCGGATTTTTCCGGGAAGCACAGCTCAAGATTGCGCTTGGCGATGCGCCGCCGGTCGCCGGCCACGCGATACATCAAGGCGCCCAAAACTCGACCGATGGTCAGCAACACCGGATAAGGCAGCTGCACGATCAGCCACAAAAGCCCCAGACCGCACCAGAGCGGCCAGAAGCGTGGAGAAAGAAATGTTTTTCGAAAACGCGGGCGATCCATTAAAGCTTCCGTAAATACAGTGGCCGCGCATTCTACATCGTTCGACCCGGCTTGCGGCCTGCGGGCGTTCTCGTTATAAGTCTCGGCACTTTTAGTGACAAGCCGTTGTATGCCGACATGAGCCAAACCGAACCGTTAGACCAAGATCCCGTATTCCAGCTCAAGGGCAGCATGCTGGCCATTACTGTGCTGGAACTGGCCCGTAACGACCTCGAAAGCCTCGATCGGCAATTGGCCGCCAAAGTCGCCCAGGCGCCGAATTTCTTCAGCAACGCGCCGCTGGTTCTGGCGCTGGACAAACTGCCGCCGAGCGAAGGCGCGGTCGATCTGCCGGGGCTGATGCGCGTTTGCCGTCAGCACGGCCTGCGCACCCTGGCGATCCGCGCCAGCCGTATCGAAGACATTGCCGCGGCCATCGCCATCGACATCCCCGTACTGCCGCCGTCCGGTGCCCGTGAACGGCCGCTGGAAACCCCGGAAGCGGAAGTCAAAAAGAAGCCGGAAAAACCGCCAGAGCCGACGATCAAACCGACCCGCGTCATCACCACGCCAGTACGTGGTGGCCAACAGATATACGCCCAGGGTGGCGATCTGGTGGTGGTGTCGTCGGTCAGTCCGGGGGCGGAACTTCTCGCCGATGGCAACATCCATGTATACGGCCCGATGCGTGGCCGTGCGCTGGCCGGCGTCAAGGGCGATACCAAGGCACGGATTTTCTGTCAGCAATTGAGCGCTGAACTGATCTCCATCGCAGGCCATTACAAGGTTTCCGAGGATTTGCGTCGTGATCCGATGTGGGGCTCGGGCGTACAGGTCAGCCTGTCGGGCGACGTGTTGAACATCATTCGGCTTTAACGGATACTGCCGCATTTTCCAAGCATCTCTAAAACGTAGCGAAAACGGCTCAAACGAAGTAGGAAAAAGGCCAAAAGCCGAATTCCAGCCAAGGCTGTCCGACTGCAGTAGTTTTCAAGAGATGTTTTTCAGGGGCTAAAAAGTCCTTCTTCCTTAGGGGTGAAACACCTTGGCCAAGATTCTCGTGGTTACATCCGGCAAGGGTGGTGTGGGTAAGACCACCACCAGCGCCGCTATCGGTACCGGCCTCGCTCTGCGCGGCCACAAAACAGTGATCGTCGACTTCGACGTGGGCCTGCGTAACCTTGACCTGATCATGGGTTGCGAACGCCGCGTGGTGTATGACTTCGTCAACGTGGTCAACGGCGAAGCCAACCTGCAACAGGCGCTGATCAAAGACAAGCGTCTGGAAAATCTTTACGTGCTGGCAGCCAGCCAGACCCGCGACAAAGACGCGCTGACCGTCGAAGGCGTGGAAAAAGTCCTGATGGAGCTCAAGGAGCAATTCGAGTTCGTCGTCTGCGACTCCCCGGCGGGCATCGAGAAAGGCGCACACCTGGCCATGTACTTCGCTGACGAAGCGATCGTCGTGACCAACCCGGAAGTGTCCTCGGTACGTGACTCGGACCGCATGCTCGGCCTGCTGGCGAGCAAATCGCGCCGCGCCGAACGTGGCGAAGACCCGATCAAGGAACACCTGCTGATCACCCGCTACCACCCGGAGCGTGTTGAAAAAGGCGAGATGCTGGGCGTTGAAGACGTCAAGGAAATCCTCTCGGTAACCCTGCTCGGCGTGATCCCGGAGTCCCAAGCGGTGCTCAAGGCATCCAACCAGGGCGTACCGGTGATCCTCGACGACCAGAGCGATGCTGGCCAGGCTTATAGCGATACCGTCGACCGCCTGCTGGGCAAAGACAAAGCACACCGGTTCCTCGATGTCGAGAAGAAGGGATTCTTCGAGCGCCTGTTTGGAGGTAGGTAATGAACCTTTTTGACTTCTTTCGTGCCAACAAAAAGCCAAGTACCGCCTCGGTAGCGAAAGAGCGTCTACAGATCATCGTGGCGCATGAGCGCGGCCAGCGCAGCACGCCGGATTACCTGCCAGCCTTGCAGAAGGAACTGGTCGACGTGATCCGCAAGTACGTCAACATCGGCAACGATGACGTGCATGTTGCACTGGAAAGCCAGGGCAGTTGCTCGATTCTGGAACTCAACATCACCCTGCCTGATCGCTGAGTCGATCCGGCAGGAA
>NZ_QAIU01000654.1:1576-6294 GCF_003061205.1 Pseudomonas sp. HMWF006 | reverse complement strand
GCCCTGAACCGCCGTTGGCATTTGTTACGAGGCTGTTTTAATGCCGCTGTCCAACATCCGCATCATCCATCAGGACGCCGCCGTACTGGTGGTCGACAAACCGACGTTGCTGCTCTCGGTGCCCGGCCGCGCCGACGACAACAAGGACTGCCTGATTACCCGCCTGCAGGAAAACGGCTACCCGGAAGCGCGCATCGTCCATCGTCTGGACTGGGAAACTTCCGGCATCATTCTGCTGGCGCGTGACGCCGACACGCATCGCGAACTGTCGCGGCAGTTTCACGACCGCGAAACCGAAAAGGCCTACACCGCCCTGGCCTGGGGTCAACCGGAACTCGACAGCGGCAGCATCGACCTGCCATTGCGCTACGACCCACCGACCAAGCCGCGTCATGTGGTCGATCATGAGTTCGGCAAACACGCGCTGACCTTCTGGCGCGTTTTGGAACGCTGCGGCGACTGGTGTCGCGTCGAGCTGACGCCGATCACTGGGCGGTCGCATCAATTGCGCGTGCACATGCTGTCGATCGGGCACCCGTTGCTCGGTGATGGCCTCTACGCCCACGAGCAGGCGCTGGCGGCATGGCCACGGCTGTGCCTGCACGCGAGCATGCTCAGCTTCACCCATCCGCAAACCGGCGAACGCCTGCGTTTCGAGTGCCCGGCGCCGTTCTGACCAACACCGCAGCCCCCTTGTAGGAGTGAGCCTGCTCACTCCTACAAGGATCCGGTGCAGATTCAATTCCCTGGCCGATGCGTTAAACTCCCGCCCATTGCTGTCTGGAGCTTCTTATGCGCGAAGAGTTGAACCAAGGCCTGATCGACTTCCTCAAGGCCTCCCCTACCCCGTTCCACGCCACCGCCAGCCTTGTTCAGCGTCTGGAGGCCGCCGGTTACGTGCGCCTCGACGAGCGTGAGCCGTGGAACACCGAGGCCAACGGCCGCTATTACGTCACCCGTAACGACTCCTCGATCGTCGCGATCAAAATGGGCCGCAACTCGCCGCTGTATGACGGTATCCGTCTGGTCGGCGCCCACACCGACAGCCCCTGCCTGCGGGTCAAGCCGCAACCGGAACTGCAACGTCAGGGCTTCTGGCAACTGGGCGTCGAAGTCTACGGCGGCGCACTGCTGGCACCATGGTTCGACCGCGACCTGTCGCTGGCCGGCCGTGTGACCTTCCGCCGCGACGGCAAGGTCGAGAGCCAGTTGATCGACTTCAAGGCACCGATCGCGATCATTCCCAATCTGGCCATTCACCTCAACCGTGAAGCCAACCAGGGCTGGGCGATCAACGCGCAGACCGAACTGCCGCCGATCCTCGCGCAGTTCGCCGGTGACGAGCGTGTGGATTTCCGCGCCGTGCTGACCGATCAACTGGCCCGCGAACACGGCCTCAACGCCGACGTGGTGCTCGATTACGAGCTGAGCTTCTACGACACGCAAAGTGCCGCGGTGATTGGCCTGAACGGTGACTTCATCGCCGGTGCCCGTCTGGATAACCTGCTGTCCTGCTACGCCGGCCTGCAGGCCCTGCTGACCGCCGACACCGAAGAAACCTGCGTGCTGGTGTGCAACGATCACGAAGAAGTCGGTTCCTGCTCGGCCTGTGGCGCCGACGGCCCGATGCTCGAGCAGACCCTGCGCCGTCTGCTGCCGGAAGGTGACGAGTTCGTCCGCACCATCCAGAAATCCCTGCTGGTGTCGGCGGACAATGCCCACGGCGTACACCCGAACTACTCGGAAAAGCATGACGCCAATCACGGCCCGAAACTCAACGCCGGTCCGGTGATCAAGGTCAACAGTAACCAGCGCTACGCCACCAACAGCGAAACCGCCGGTTTCTTCCGCCACCTGTGCATGGCCGAAGAAGTCCCGGTGCAGAGCTTCGTCGTGCGCAGCGACATGGGCTGCGGCTCGACCATCGGCCCGATCACCGCCAGCCACCTGGGCGTGCGCACGGTCGACATCGGCCTGCCGACCTTCGCCATGCACTCGATCCGCGAACTGTGCGGCAGCCATGACCTGGCGCACCTGGTCAAAGTCCTGAGCGCGTTCTACGCCTCCCGCGACTTGCCGTAAGCCCCTGCTGTGTGGCGAGGGAGCTTGCTCCCTCGCCACACGATCAGCGCAAAACCGGCTCTATTCTGATACACATCAGCCCGGTGCAGCGAAAACCGACCTAGACTTGAATCATTCCTTTCGACAAGGCAGTCACCATGATCTCGATGTCTTCATTCCACGCCATGCTCGTGCCCATCCTCACCGGGATGATCATGCTGGCCATCGGCTTCAACTTCCGCGACAAGAATGCCGGCGTCTTTGCCATGTGGGTCGGCATGCTGACGATCCTCGCCACCGTGGTCTACAAGATCCTCGCCAAACTCAACGAATAAATCCGCGCCCGGCTCGCATTGATAATGACGGGCTCGTACACTCCAGCGAATCCGCCCCTTGCGAGGTTGACCGCCTAGTGTTTGCTCGTCTTTTTGCTTTGCCCTGCCTGTTCCTCGTTTGCCTGATGACGCTGCTGCCGCTGGCGCCCGCCCATGCGGTCGGCCTGCCCGGTCTGCTCAACACCAGCAAAGCCCAGCCCGAAGCGCAGGAACCCCTCGGCCAGTCCCTCGACGAAGTCATCAAGTCGCTGGAAAACGACAAGCAACGCGCGCAACTGCTGACCGATCTGAAGAAGCTGCGCGACGCCACCAAAAAAGCCCAGGCCAGCCCCGAAGAAGGCGTGCTGGGCCTGATCGGCGGCACCCTGGCCAGTTTCGAAAAACAGTTCACCGGTGCCGACAGCCCACTGACTCGCTGGGGTAACGAGTTCGACCTGGCCAAGGACGAACTCGACAACCTGATGTTGCCGGCCAGTGAATGGCTGCCGATCATCTTCGCCTTCGCCGTGATCCTGATGGTCTGGAGCCTGCTCGCCGCTGCGCTGATCTGGCTCGGCCATCGGGTGCGCATGCGCTTTGGTCTGACCGAAGAACTGCCCCAGCACCCCAGGGCTCTCGACATGCTGCGCTTTGCCCTGCGCAAGCTCGGGCCGTGGCTGATTGCACTGGTCATCACCGTCTACATGAGCTACGCACTGCCATCGTCATTGGGCAAAAGCCTGGCGATGGTGCTGGCCTATGCCCTGGTGGTCGGCACCTGTTTCTCGGCGATCTGCGTGATCGCGTTTTCGCTGCTCGACGGCCCGCACCGGCACCGGGCGCTGTACATCCTGCGCCATCAGGCCTTCCGCCCGCTTTGGCTGATCGGCAGCTTCGCCGCGTTTGGTGAAGCGCTGAACGACCCGCGCCTGGTGGACAGCCTCGGCGTGCACCTGGCGCACACCACCGCGACCATTACCAATGTCCTCGCGGCGCTGTTCACCGGCCTGTTCATCCTGCGTTTCCGTCGGCCGATCGCGCACCTGATTCGCAACCAACCGTTGTCACGGCGCCTGACCCGCCGGGCGCTGAGCGACACCATCGAAATCCTCGGCACCTTCTGGTATGTGCCGGCGCTGGTGCTGGTCGGCATCTCGCTGTTCGCCACCTTCGTCTCCGCCGGCGACACCAGCACCGCCTTGCGCCAGTCGCTGATCTGCACCGTGCTGCTGGTCATGTGCATGGTGATCAACGGCCTCGTGCGCCGGCATTCACTGAAACCGCAGCGCGGGCCGAAACGCCATGCGCTTTACTCGGAACGCCTGAAAAGCTTCTTCTACACCCTGGCGCATCTGTTGGTGTGGCTGGCCTTCATCGAACTTGGCCTGCGCGTCTGGGGCAAATCGCTGATCGGCTTCACCGAGGGCGAAGGGCATGACGTCAGCGTCAAATTGTTCAGTCTGATCGGCACGCTGATTTTCTCCTGGCTGATCTGGATCCTCGCCGACACCGCCGTGCACCACGCCCTCACCCGCTCGCGCAAAGGCCTGGCGAATGCCCGCGCACAGACGATGATGCCGCTGATCCGCAACGTGCTGTTCGTGGCGATTTTCATCATTGCGCTGATCGTCGCCCTGGCGAACATGGGCATGAACGTCACGCCGCTGCTGGCCGGTGCCGGTGTGATCGGTCTGGCCATCGGCTTCGGTGCACAGTCGCTGGTCGCCGACCTGATCACCGGTCTGTTCATCATCATTGAAGACTCGCTGGCGATCGACGACTACGTCGACGTCGGCGGCCACCTCGGCACCGTCGAAGGCCTGACCATCCGCACCGTGCGCCTGCGCGACATCGACGGCATCGTCCACACCATCCCGTTCAGCGAAATCAAAAGCATCAAGAACTACTCCCGGGAATTCGGCTACGCGATTTTCCGCGTGGCGGTGCCGTACAACATGGAAATCGACGACGCGATCAAACTGATGCGCGAAGTCGGCCAGAAAATGCGCACCGATCCCCTGCAGCGGCGCAACATCTGGTCGCCACTGGAAATCCAGGGCGTGGAAAGCTTCGAGTCCGGCAGCGCGATCCTGCGCGCCCGCTTCAAGACCGCGCCGATCAAACAATGGGAAGTTTCCCGGGCGTTCAACCTGTCACTCAAACGCCACCTCGACGAGGCCGGCCTGGACCTGGCAACGCCGCGCATGAGCGTGCAAGTGATCACCGCCGGCGGTGGCCAGCCCAAGGAATAGCACTTGGGCGCGAGGTGCGGGTCACAGGCATGGAAGCCAGAACAACAATAACCAAGGAGAAACCCGATGCAGCTCACCCGCCTGACCCAAG
>NZ_QAIU01000654.1:885-1530 GCF_003061205.1 Pseudomonas sp. HMWF006 | reverse complement strand
CCCTGGACAGCAGCCGCGAACACATCGCCGCGCAGGCCAAGGCCCTTGAACCGGAACTGCTGGAAACCCGCCGCGACCTCCACGCCCACCCGGAACTCGGCAACAGCGAAAAACGCACCTCGGCGCTGGTCGCCAAACAGCTCAAGGCGCTGGGCCTGGAAGTCAAAACCAACGTCGCCCGCACCGGCGTGGTCGCGGTCCTCAAAGGCGCCCTGCCCGGCCCGACCGTGGCCCTGCGCGCCGATATGGACGCACTGCCGGTCAAGGAAGTCGCCGACCTGCCGTTCGCCTCGCAAGCCAAAGGTACCTACCTCGACAAACAAGTCGACGTGATGCACGCCTGCGGCCACGACGCCCACACTGCGATCCTGCTGAGTACAGCGAAAATTCTTACAGGCATGCGCGACACCTTGCCCGGCACCGTGGTGTTCTATTTCCAGCCCGCCGAAGAGGGCCCGAGCGACTTCATCCCCGACGGCAAAAACACCTGGGGCGCGAAAATGATGGTCGAGGAAGGCGTGATGAAATCACCGAAACCCGACGCCGTGTTCGGCCTGCACGTCTGGGCCGGCGTCCCCGCCGGCCAGATCGCCTACCGCCCGGGCGCCACCCTTGCCAGCTCCGACGACCTGCGCATCAAAATCC
>NZ_QAIU01000654.1:0-875 GCF_003061205.1 Pseudomonas sp. HMWF006 | reverse complement strand
GCATTGACCCGATCACCGTAGGCGCGCAAACCATCGTTGGCCTGCAAACCGTGGTCAGCCGCCGCACCGACATCTCGTCCTATCCGTCAGTCGTGAGCATCGGCACCATCAACGGCGGCACCCGCTACAACATCATTCCCGAATCCGTCGACATGAGCGGCACCATTCGCTCGTACGACTACGGCATCCGCCAGAAACTGCACGCAGACGTGCGCCAGACCATCGAAAAAATCGCCGAAAGCGGCGGCGCGAAAGCCGACGTGACCATCATCGAAAAATACGACCCGACCATCAACAACCCGGCATTGACGGAAAAAATGCTGCCGACGTTGAAATGGGCAGCCAAGGATGACGTGGTGAATGCGCCCTTGGTGGGCGGCGCGGAAGACTTCTCGTTCTTCGCCAAGGAAGTGCCGGGGCTGTTCGTGTTTCTCGGGGTGACACCGCGGGATCAGGACATGAGCAAAGCCGCGCCGAATCACAATCCGGGGTTCTTTGTGGATGAGTCGGCGCTGGTGGTGGGCGTGAGGACAATGGCGTCGTTGGCGACGGATTATTTGTATGGAAGTACTGGGGTGAGCAAGTAGGGAATCGGTGATTGCGGGGGGTGGTTTTGCGAGGAGGCTCGATAGGCTGAATCCGTGAGGGATTGATCAGCTGTCAGGCCGCTATCGCTGGCAAGCCAGCTCCCACAGTGGATTGGGTTCATTCAGCGCGGAATTTGGTCGGCTGTCAGGCCGCCATCGCTGGCAAGCCAGCTCCCACAGTGGACTGGGTTTATTCAGCGAGGAATTTGGTCGGCTGTCAGGCCGCTATCGCTGGCAGGCCAGCTCCCACAGTGGATTGGGTTCATTCAGCGAGATATTTGGTCGGCT
>NZ_QAIU01000084.1:0-2415 GCF_003061205.1 Pseudomonas sp. HMWF006 | reverse complement strand
CGGCGGACTGTCCGCCGGCACCGACGAAACCGCATGGGTGCAGACCAGTTACCTGATTGCCGAAATCATCGTGATTCCGCTGTCGGGCTGGCTGTCGCGGGTGTTCTCCACGCGCTGGCTGTTCTGCGCTTCGGCCGTCGGTTTCACCGTCGCCAGCCTGTTGTGCGGCGTGGCCTGGAACATCCAGAGCATGATCGCTTTTCGCGCGCTGCAAGGGTTTCTCGGCGGCTCGATGATTCCGCTGGTGTTCACCACCGCGTTCTTTTTCTTCACCGGCAAACAACGGGTGATCGCCGCCGCGACCATTGGCGCGGTCGCCTCGCTGGCACCGACACTGGGCCCGGTGATCGGTGGCTGGATCACCGATATTTCCTCGTGGCACTGGCTGTTCTACATCAATCTGGTGCCGGGGATTTTCGTTGCCGTGGCGGTGCCGATGCTGGTGAAAATCGACCAGCCGGAATTGTCCCTGCTCAAGGGTGCGGACTATTTGAGTATGGTGTTTCTCGCGCTGTTTCTCGGCTGCCTGGAATACACCCTCGAAGAAGGCCCGCGCTGGAACTGGTTCAGCGACCAGACCATCCTGACCACTGCGTGGATCAGCGGCCTCGCCGGACTGGCCTTCATCGGCCGCACCTTGTACGTGGCCAATCCGATCGTCGATTTGCGCGCCCTGAAGGATCGCAACTTCGCCCTCGGCTGCTTCTTTTCCTTCGTCACCGGCATCGGCCTGTTCGCGACGATCTACCTCACGCCGCTGTTTCTCGGCCGGGTACGCGGCTACAGCGCGCTGGACATTGGCCTGGCGGTGTTCTCCACGGGCGTGTTCCAGATCATGGCGATTCCGCTGTATGCCTTTCTGGCCAATCGCATGGACCTGCGCTGGATCATGATGATCGGTCTGGGCCTGTTCGCGGTGTCGATGTGGGAATTCAGCCCGATCACTCACGACTGGGGCGCGGGGCAATTGATGTTGCCGCAGGCGTTACGCGGGATCGCCCAGCAACTGGCAGTGCCGCCAGCAGTGACATTGACTTTGGGCGGGTTGGCGCCGGCGCGGCTCAAGCATGCGTCGGGCCTGTTCAACCTGATGCGTAATCTGGGGGGCGCGATTGGCATCGCTGCATGCGCGACCATTCTCAATGACCGCACCAACCTGCATTTCACGCGGTTGGCCGAGCACCTGAACAGCAGCAATGAGGCGATGAATCAGTGGCTGTCCCAGGTCGGCGGCAACCTCGCCGCACTGGGCCAGAGTGGCGACGTCGGGGTCACCGCCAGCTTGCGCCAATTGTGGCTGCTGACCTACCGCGAGGCGCAGACGCAAACCTACGGCGACACCTTCCTGATGATCATGCTGTGCTTCGTCATCGCCACGGCGATGGTGCCCTTGATGCGCAAGGTGCAACCACCGGCCGCGCCGAGTGCCGATGCGCATTGATCCCGTATTTTACGTTCACCCACTTCCCCCCTGTAGGAGTGAGCCTGCTCGCGATGGCGGTGTATCAGCGAGGCAGCTGTCGACTGACACAACGCCATCGCGAGCAGGCTGCCTCCCACAGGGGCTATGTGTTGAGGCTTAAGCCTGCGGGGTTTTACGGAAACCCACGGCCAGGCGGTTCCAGCTATTGATGGTGCTGATCGCCACGCTCAGGTCGACCATTTCCTTGGGCGTGAACTGCGCGGCCACCACGTCATAGTCTTCGTCCGGAGCGTGAGTCAGGCTCAGTTGGGTCAGCGATTCGGTCCACAGCAACGCGGCGCGTTCGCGGTCACTGAAGAACGGTGCTTCACGCCAGGCGGTCACGGCAAACAGACGCCGCGAGGTTTCGCCGCCCTTGATCGCGTCGGCGGTGTGCATGTCGATGCAGAACGCACAGCCATTGATTTGCGAGGCACGCAGCTTGACCAGTTCGATCAGGCTCTTTTCCAGTGGCAGTTTGGAAACGGCGGGTTTCAGGGCGATCATCGCTTTCAGCGCGTCTGGGGAGGCGGTGTAGAAATCGGTACGAGGTTTCATGGTGACTCCGGGCAGCAAGTGAAGGTGTGGCTACGTTAGCCCCCGCTCTGCTCTCGGCAAATAGCCAATATTCGCGAAGATCAGGAGGCCACTCGCACCCGGCGTTGACCACTGGTCAGCCCATCGGCACCAAGGCGTCGGCGCGTCAGACCAATATCAGGTCAATCCCCTTTCTGGAGACGCACCATGATCACGCGCAAACTCACTTCATTATTCCTCGCCGGCCTGCTCGCCACGGCTTCGGCGGCCAGCTTCGCCGCCAACGATGGCGCGGATGCCACCGGCACCCAATCCGGCGGTGCCACCGGCTCGACCATGCCCCCGGACAACACGCCGGGCGCGCCTTCCGGCGGTAGCAGTTCAGGTGGCTCGGGGTCGGGCACCGGCACCAATGG
>NZ_QAIU01000653.1:23798-25720 GCF_003061205.1 Pseudomonas sp. HMWF006 | reverse complement strand
AGAACAAGCCCGTAAAGCCCACGCTTTCAAAGCCCTGCATGAACGGCCGGGCATTTTCGTCATCCCCAATCCATGGGATGCTGGCTCGGCGAAGATGCTCGCCAGTCTCGGCTATCAGGCCTTGGCCACGACCAGCGCCGGTTACGCGTTTTCCCAAGGCAAGGCCGATGGTGCGTTGACGCTCGATGAGACCCTGGCCAACGTCCGGGCGATTGTCGCGGCCACGGATCTGCCGGTGGCGGTGGATCTGGAAAACGGCTTCGCTGATGACCCGCTCGAATCCGCCAACAGCCTGTTGCGTGCCGCCGAGGCCGGCGCAGTGGGTGGTTCGATCGAAGACGCCACAGGCCGCGTCGACGCGCCCATCTATTGCTTCGAACACGCGGTGGCGCGCATCGAAGCCGCCGTCGCCGCCGTGCGTACGCTGCCTTTTCCCTTCACCCTGACCGCCCGTGCGGAAAACTACTTGCACGGCCATCCCGATATCAACGACACCATCCGCCGCTTGCAGGCGTTCGCCGAAGCCGGTGCCGACGTGCTGTATGCGCCGGGTTTGCGCAGTGCCGAAGAAGTGTTGGCAGTGGTGCGTGCGGTGGCGCCGAAGCCGGTCAACGTGTTGATGTCCGGCGGTTTGAAGTTGACGGTGCAGGAACTCGAAGAAATGGGCGTGCGGCGCATC
This sequence comes from Pseudomonas sp. HMWF006, assembly GCF_003061205.1. NCBI lineage: Bacteria > Pseudomonadati > Pseudomonadota > Gammaproteobacteria > Pseudomonadales > Pseudomonadaceae > Pseudomonas > Pseudomonas sp. HMWF006. The sequence goes on along the minus strand of NZ_QAIU01000653.1, from coordinate 25,041 downwards.
AGCACCGGTTCGGCACTGGCACTGGCTGCGTTCGGCGGTTTCTTGCGCGCCGCTGAAGAGATCCAGCAAACGGGCACCTTCGGGTTTACTTCGCAGTCGATGCCCTACGCCCAGGCCAATCAGTTTTTCAAAGGCTGAACGTGGGACGCTGGTTTGCGCTGAGTGTGCTGCTGCTGATTGGCGGTGCGATGGTCAGTGTCTGGCGTGGCTGGCTGGATGTGCCAGCCGAGTGGAATCCGTGGGCGCCGCTGGATGTGAAGGCAGTCCCCAACTGGCTGACCGGCTACAAACTGATGCGCTTGCGCAGCGATCCCGAACTCTGTGCACAGGCGCTGAGCAGCTCTGGACTGCGTGTCACACGGCAATCCGACAGCCCCGATGCCAAGTGTCCGCTGATCGGCGCCTTGCGCGTGCAGGGCGGCGAGGTCGCGTTGAGCAGCAGTTTCCTCGCCAGTTGTCCGCTGGCGGTGGCCTACGCCTTGTTTGAGCGCCACACCCTGCAACCCGTCGCTCAAGCCGTTTACGGCGAGAAAGTCAGCCGTCTCGATCACCTTGGCAGCTTCGCCTGCCGCAATGTCTATAACCGTGAGAGCGGCGCACTCAGCCGGCATGCCAGTGCCGATGCGCTGGATATCGCCGGATTTCGTCTGGCCAGCGGGCGCAGCATCAGCGTCCTCAAGGACTGGCCAGGGCAAACTCGCGACGCGCAGTTTCTACGCCAGGTGCGTGACGGCGCCTGTGAGGCGTTCAGTGTGGTATTGAGCCCGGATTACAACGCCGCTCACCGTAATCACTTTCATGTCGATGTCGGGCGCTGGAGCGTGTGTCGCTGAGGGTCAGGCGGCGAGGCGCAGGTTCTGCAGAACGATCGGGCGGGCCCAGCCGTTATCGAAGTCCAGCGCCTTCTGTTGCTCGGCGATTTCTTCTGGCGGGAATGGCGGACAAGGCTTTTGCAGCAGATCCAGATCGAACTCGGCAATCGGCAGGTACAGCGGCTTCTTCTGCGGGGCCGGGCCAGGCTCTGGCGTTGGCTGGCCGTTGTTGATCACGATCGGGCGTACCCAGCTGCTGTCGAAATCCTGCTGCTCTTGCTGAGCCTTGAGCTCTTCAGGCGGGAACGGCGGGAACGGCTTGTCCAGCAATTCCATTTCGAATTCGGCGATCGGCAGGAACAGCGGCTCCGGCGGACGCACTTCGGTTTCGACCACATCGCATTCGCGCTGGCTGATGATGTGCGCGTGCA
>NZ_QAIU01000653.1:17486-23788 GCF_003061205.1 Pseudomonas sp. HMWF006 | reverse complement strand
TCAGGGCTGCTCAGGTCAACCGGGGGGAATGTGCCGCAGGCGGGTACCACTTCACTCGTCTGTTCGGCCAGCGCTTGGGCAAAGAAATCCTGCCACAGGTGACTGACGCCGCTCAGTGCTTGAGTGTTTTGACGGCTGAAGTCGCCATGGGGCGAAATGTAGCCAATCGATGTGGGAAGAATGCCTGACATTTTTTTCGGTTGACGCTCAGCTCTGGCAAAATGCGCGTTGATTGGTTTATCGGCCACTTTTTGCCGATCCTTAACTTTTTTGAGCGTGTTTTCATGATTGAGCAACCCGCGGCCTGCCGCATCCATGTCCAGGCCCTCGGCCCGGCGTTTGAAGCGCAAGCCGAGCAGTGGGCCGAGCGTCTGGGTCTGCCGCTGGCAGTGGCCGACGGTGAGTTCGCCTTGCAGGTCGGCGAGCAGGGTTTGCAACTGCAGCAGTTGGGCCCGGATGCACCGGGGCCGGTACGCGTCGATTTTGTCGAGGGCGGCGCGGCGCATCGGCGGTTGTACGGCGGCGGCAGCGGGCAGATGATCGCCAAGGCCGTCGGCATCGCCCAGGGCGTGCGACCACGGGTGCTGGATGCCACGGCGGGGCTGGGCAAGGATGCGTTCGTGCTGGCCAGCCTCGGTTGCGAGATGAGCCTGATCGAGCGCCAGCCGCTGATCGGTGCGCTGCTGGAGGACGGTCTGGCGCGGGCGGCGGAAGATTTCGAGGTGGCGCCGATCGTGGCGCGGATGAAGCTGCTCAAGGGCAACTCCATCGAGGTCATGCGTAACTGGGAAGGCGAGCCGCCGCAGGTGATCTATCTCGACCCGATGTTCCCGCATCGCGAGAAAACCGCGTTGGTGAAGAAGGAAATGCGCCTGTTCCGGCCATTGGTCGGGGATGATCCGGATGCCCCGGCCTTGCTTGAAGCGGCGCTGGCACTGGCGACGCACCGGGTGGTGGTCAAGCGTCCGCGCAAGGCGCCGTGTATCGAAGGGCCGAAGCCGAGTCATGCGCTGGATGGCAAGTCCAGCCGATACGATATTTACCCGAAGAAAGCGCTCAAGCCGTAAAACCGAGTCGCTCCAATCGCTGGCAAGCCAACTCCCACAGGTTTTTGTGTCGTTCGCACGATGGGTGTTTACCACAACCCCTGTGGCAGCTGGCGTGTCAGCGATGGCGTCAGCACAGACCCTGAATAATCAGGGCCGATACGCCCGCATGAACAACCCCACCACCTCCTGTACATGGATCTCCGCCGCCTCTTCACTCAGCGGCTCACCGCAGCAATACAGCAAGCGAAAATTCCCCGCGCCCTTGATCAGGCAGAAGAAGTGCTCGGCCGCGTTACGCGGTTGGTCGATGCTCAACGCGCCGGTCTCGTGGATGCGCTTCAGCAGCCGCTCCATGCCTTGCACCATGCGTTCGGGGCCGGCCTCAAAGAAGATCAGCGAGAGCTTCGGATCCTGTGTGCCCAGCGCCATCATCAAACGGTGCAAATTCACCGACTCTTCGCTGTTGATCAGCTGATGAAAGCCTCGCGCAATGTTCAGCAACACATTTTCCACGGCGATGCCGGCAGGCAATTCGAAGAACAGCGGCGGTAACTGCTCCTCGCATTTGGCCATCACGGCGGAGGAGAACAGCGTCTCCTTGTCGTTGAAGTGGCTGTAAACCGTCAACTTCGACACGCCAGCCTCGGCGGCGACCGCGTCCATGCTGGTGTTGGCGTAGCCTTGACTCAGAAACAGGGTTTTCGCCGCATCGAGGATCGCCCGGCGCTTGGCCGGATCCTTCGGACGGCCCGGGCCGTTTGGAGCTGAAAGATTGTTCGACATTCTTCGCTTTTAATACTGGACTGGTGAGTTTGCTATTAATACCATACCGGCCAGTATAAATATTCCAAGCACCATTAGCGAAAGGTCCGTCACCATGTTCCGCCATGCGTTGTCCTTTGCGTTGCCAGCCAGTCTGGCGTTTTTGTTGTCGGCGTGTGGTCAGGAGGAGGCGGTGCAAGTGACCGTGCGACCGGCCATGGTGGTGCAGCCAGAGCCTTCGACGCAGGCGATGGAAAGTTTCCCGGGCGAGGTGCGCGCGCGCTACGAGCCCGATCTGGCGTTCCGCATCGGCGGCAAAGTCAGCCGACGACTGGTCGATGAGGGCCAACGCGTCAAGGCCGACCAACCGCTGGCCGAGCTCGATCCGCAGGACGTCCGCCTGCAACTGGAGGCCACCCGCGCCCAGGTCGCTGCTGCCGAAGCCAACCTCAATCTGGTGCGCGCCGAACGCGACCGCTACAAGACCCTGATGGACCGGCAGATGGTCAGCCGCTCGGCTTACGACAACGCCGAAAACCTTTACCGCTCCGGTGAAGCCCGCCTCAAACAAATCAAAGCCGAATTCAACGTCTCGACCAACCAGGCCAGTTACGCGGTACTGCGCGCGCCGCAGGACGGCGTAGTGGCCAAGCGTTCGGTGGAAGTCGGTCAGGTGGTCGCGGCTGGGCAAACCGTGTTCACCCTCGCCACCGACGGCGAGCGCGAAGTGCTCATCAGCCTGCCGGAACAAAGTTTTGGCCGGTTCAAGGTCGGTCAGCCGGTGACCGTTGAACTGTGGACGCAACAGAACCAGCGCTTCGCCGGTCAGATCCGCGAACTGTCGCCTGCAGCCGATCCAAAGTCCCGCACCTTCGCCGCGCGCATTGCCTTCACCAGCGGCAAGGTCCCGGCCGAGCTGGGCCAGAGCGCCCGAGTGTTCGTGCAGTCGGCCGATGCCGTGCCGTTGTCGGTGCCACTCTCGGCACTGACCGCCGAAAACGGCGCGACCTATGTCTGGGTCGTCAGCGCCAACAACACGCTGAAGAAAACCCCGGTACGCGTCGGTCCGTTCGGCGAAAAAACCGTGCCGGTGCTCGAAGGCCTCAACGCCAACGACTGGGTGGTCGCCGCTGGCGTGCATGTGCTGCTCGAAGGTCAGCAGGTGCGCCCGGTGGATCGCTCCAACCGTGTGGTCCATCTGGCGGACAAGGAGTAAGTCCCGATGCGCTTCAACCTTTCCGAATGGGCGCTGCGTAATCGCCAGATCGTCCTGTTCCTGATGCTGTTGCTGGCCGTCGTCGGCGCCTTGTCTTACACCAAACTGGGCCAGAGTGAAGACCCGCCGTTCACCTTCAAGGCCATGGTCATCCAGACCCGGTGGCCGGGGGCGACCGCGCAGGAAGTCTCGCGCCAGGTCACCGAGCGCATTGAAAAGAAACTCATGGAAACCGGTGAGTACGAACGCATCGTCTCGTTCTCTCGCCCGGGTGAGTCGCAAGTCACCTTCATCGCCCGCGACTCCATGCATTCCAACCAGATTCCTGACCTCTGGTATCAGGTGCGCAAGAAGGTCAGCGACATCCGGCAGACCTTGCCGCCGGGGATTCAGGGGCCGTTTTTCAACGATGAATTCGGTACCACGTTCGGCAATATCTATGCGCTGACCGGCAATGGTTTCGACTACGCCGTGCTCAAGGATTACGCCGACCGCATTCAGATTCAGCTGCAACGGGTCAAGGACGTCGGCAAGGTCGACCTGCTCGGTTTGCAGGACGAGAAGATCTGGGTCGAACTGTCCAACGTCAAACTCGCCACCCTCGGCTTGCCGCTGGCAGCCGTGCAGCAGGCATTGGAAGAACAGAACGCGGTGTCCACCGCCGGCTTCTTCGAGACCGGCAGCGAGCGTTTGCAGCTACGGGTTACGGGGAATTTCAAGACCGTCGATGAGATAAAGAACTTCCCGATCCGCGTCGGCGATCGCACGTTCCGCATCTCCGACGTCGCTGATGTCCGCCGGGGTTTCAACGATCCACCGGCGCCGCGCATGCGCTTCATGGGCGAGGACGCGATCGGGCTGGCCGTGGCGATGAAAGATGGCGGCGACATTCTGGTGCTCGGCAAAGCACTGGAAGGCGAGTTCTCGCGGATCCAGAAAAACCTTCCGGCCGGCATGCAGTTGCGCAAGGTCTCCGACCAGCCGGCAGCGGTGAAAACCGGGGTCGGCGAGTTCGTTCAGGTACTGGTGGAAGCGCTGGCGATTGTGTTGCTGGTGAGCTTCTTTTCCCTTGGCGTGCGCACCGGCATGGTGGTGGCGCTGACCATTCCGCTGGTGCTGGCGATGACTTTCGCCTGCATGTATTACCTGGGCATCGGCCTGCACAAGATTTCCCTCGGCGCGCTGGTGCTGGCGCTGGGCTTGCTGGTAGACGACGCGATCATTGCCGTGGAAATGATGGCGATCAAAATGGAGCAGGGCTTCGACCGTATTCGCGCGGCGAGCTATGCCTGGACCAGCACCGCATTCCCGATGCTCACTGGCACGTTGATCACTGCCGCAGGTTTTCTGCCGATTGCCACGGCGCAGTCCGGCACCGGCGAATACACCCGCTCGATCTTCCAGGTGGTGACCATCGCGTTGCTCGCCTCGTGGGTGGCGGCGGTGATGTTCGTGCCGTATCTGGGGGAAAAACTGCTGCCGGATCTGGCGAAGATTCATGCGGCCAAACACGGAACGGCTGATGGCCAGTCAGACCCTTACGGCACGCCGTTCTATCAGCGGGTGCGGCGGCTGGTGGAGTGGTGCGTGGTGCATCGCAAAACCGTGATCGTGATGACGCTGGGGCTGTTCATCGCCTCGGTGATGTTGTTCCGGTTCGTGCCGCAGCAGTTCTTTCCGGCCTCCAACCGGCTGGAATTGATGGTCGATCTGAAACTCGCCGAAGGCGCGTCTTTGGCCAACACCGCCGGCGAGGTCAAGCGCCTGGAAGCGCTGCTCAAGGATCACGCAGGCATCGACAACTACGTGGCGTATGTCGGCACCGGTTCGCCGCGTTTCTACCTGCCGCTGGATCAACAATTGCCGGCAGCGAGCTTCGCCCAGTTTGTGGTGTTGGCGAAAACCATCGAGGAGCGCGAGGTGCTGCGCACCTGGCTGATCGACACGCTCAACGAGCAGTTCCCGGCCCTGCGCTCGCGGGTGACGCGTCTGGAGAACGGGCCGCCGGTGGGTTACCCGGTGCAGTTCCGCGTCACCGGTGAACACATCGAGGAAGTCCGCGCGCTGGCGCGCAAGGTGGCGGCCAAGGTTCGCGAGAATCCGCATGTGGTCAATGTGCATCTGGATTGGGAAGAACCGAGCAAGGTCGTGTATCTGAATATCGATCAGGATCGCGCTCGGGCACTCGGGGTGAGCACCGCCAATCTGGCGAAATTCCTGCAGAGTTCGTTGACCGGCTCAAGTGTCAGTCAGTACCGCGAAGACAACGAATTGATCGAGATTCTGCTGCGCGGCACGGTGCATGAGCGCACTGAATTGTCGTTGTTGCCGAGTCTGGCGGTGCCGACGGACAACGGCCGCAGTGTGGCGTTGTCGCAGATCGCCACGCTGGAATATGGCTTCGAGGAGGGCATTATCTGGCACCGCAATCGCCTGCCGAACGTGACCGTGCGGGCCGATATTTATGGCAAGGAGCAGCCGGCGACACTGGTCAAACAGATCATGCCGACGCTGGATTCGATTCGTGCTGAATTGCCGGACGGTTATCTGTTGGATGTCGGCGGTACGGTGGAGGACTCGGCGCGTGGGCAGAAGTCGGTGAACGCCGGGGTGCCGATGTTCATCGTTGTGGTGCTGACCTTGCTGATGGTGCAACTGCGTAGCTTCTCGCGCACGGTGATGGTGTTTTTGACGGCGCCGTTGGGGTTGATCGGGGTGACGTTGTTTTTGATGGTGTTCCGTCAGCCGTTCGGCTTTGTGGCGATGCTGGGGACGATTGCGCTGTCGGGGATGATCATGCGCAATTCGGTGATTCTGGTGGATCAGATTGAGCAGGATATTGCCTCGGGTTTGAAGCCTTGGCAGGCGATTATCGAGGCGACCGTACGACGCTTCAGGCCGATTGTGTTGACGGCGCTGGCGGCGGTTCTGGCGATGATTCCTTTGTCTCGGAGTGTGTTTTTCGGGCCTATGGCGGTGGCAATCATGGGTGGGTTGATTGTGGCGACGGCGCTGACGTTGTTGTTTTTGCCGGCGTTGTATGCGGCTTGGTTCAGGGTTCGTCGCGAGGGTTGATCTTTGGTTTGACGTGGCGGCCTTCGGGCCGGCCAGGTTCTTGGGGTTTTGGGTGAATATCCGTTGGTTTGGGGGGGGGCGGTTGGCGGTTTCGCCCTTACGGCGAGTCCCTTTGGCAAACGCCCCAAAGGAACCAAAGGTCTTTGCCCCAACGTTCGGCCCGCTCGCTGGGGCTCGGGGTTCCTTCGCTCCGGGATTGT
>NZ_QAIU01000653.1:10078-17476 GCF_003061205.1 Pseudomonas sp. HMWF006 | reverse complement strand
TTTAGATGTACGCAATCAACTTTAGGAGCCAGCCTGCTGGCGATGAGGCCCGCACAGCCTCCCAATCTCTCTTTCCAAACTGTGGGAGATCAAGATCAAAAGCCGCAGCCGAGCTAACGCTCATCCTGTTGAGTGGTGAGAAGCGAGGCGGGATGAGGTGTGCGCGTTTTGCTCGTGCGCTTCTGTGGGAGCTGGCTTGCCAGCGATGGCGGCCTGATAGCCGACCTGTTTTTTTTAGATGTACGCAATCAACTTTAGGAGCCAGCCTGCTGGCGATGAGGCCTGCACAGCCTCCCAATCTCTCTCTGCATGGACTCTTTCCAACCTTTGGGAGATGAAGATCAAAAGCTGCAGCCGAGCTAACGCTCATCCTGTTGAGTGGTGAGGAGCGAGGCGGGACGAGGTGTGCGCGTTTTGCTCGTGCGCTTGTGTGGGAGCTGGCTTGCCAGCGATGACGGCCCCCCAGCCGACCAGTCTCTAACGGATTGCTCACGATCCAACTGTAGGAGTGAGCCTCGATCAAGTCGATTCGCGACACTGGCGCCCACAAAAAAGCCCGCTGAGCCGGTGGAGGTCAGCGGGCTTTTTGTCGTTCGGGATTTACAGCGTCCCGAACACTTTCTTCGCCAGGCTGGTCGCGGCAGCGGCCGGGTTCTGGCGGATGGTTTCTTCCTGTTTGCCGATCATTTCGAACAGGCCATTGAGCGCTTGTTCGGTGACGTAGTTTTCAACGTTGGCGCTCTTGGCGTCGACGACGCCGAAGGTGGCGGCCTGGCCGGCGAAGGCGTTGTATTTCTGGGCCACGCCGACTTTGTCAGTGGCTTGTTTGACGATCGGCAGGAATTTGGCGCGGATCTGTTCGCGACTGGATTTGTCCAGGTATTGAGTGGCCGAATCTTTGCCGCCGCTGAGGATGCCTTTGGCGTCAGCCACGCTCATTTTTTTCACGGCGTCGATCAGGATGGGCTGAGCCTGGGTCACGGCGGATTCGGCGGCCTTGTTCATGGCGGTTTCCAGTTCTTCGACCTGGGCACCCATGCCGAAGGCTTTCATTTTGCTGGCGGCTTTGCCGAGTTTGCCCGGCAATTCGATCTTCACGTCCGGGTTATTGCTGAACCCACCCGGGGTGCCGAGTTGTTTGACGGCGATTTGCGCGCCTTGAGCCAGAGCATCCTTGAGGCCGCCGGCGGCGTCTTGTTGCGACAGGTCGGTAAGCGACAGTGCCATCGCGTTGGCGCAGATCATCAGGCCTGCGCACAGGCCGGCGAAGCGAAGGGTAGGGCGGAGCATGGCGGCTTCCTTGTTGCAGAGAATGAATTAACGAACAGCGTCGACGCGGATTTTCAGCGGTTGCGGGTCGTTGCCGTCGAGTTGCACGGCGTGGTTTTCGGTGGTGATGAACATCAGCTCGCCGTTGACTTCAATGCGCGCGCTAACCGAGTAACGGTGGCCGGGTTTGACCTGGGCCGGATCGTAGCTCAAGTGGAACGGCAACGGAACCTGGCCTTTGACCGGGCCTTTCTGTTCATCGAGGACCACCGCCGGTGCATCGGCCAGCGACACGTCTTGCAGGCTCACGCTCAGGGTCGCGCTCGGTGGCAGGGCGATGCGTTGCAGGTAGAACACTTCGCCGTCGAGGCCGACTTTGCCGGCGGGGGTGGTCGACTGGCAGGCGCTGAGCAGGGCAGCGGCAGCGAGAACGGTGAGTTTTTTCATGGTAAATCTCCTTTCAATGTGGGGGCGGGCTTGCTCGCGAAGGCGGTTCAACATCCCTGTTGTCTGCCCCACCGCGAGCCGGCTCTCTCCTACAGGTATTGCATCAGGCTTCGGACTGGCTGGTCGGTTGGTCTGCTGCATCTTCACTGCGGTGCAACGCCACCTGGCGGATCGACAAGCGAATCTCCGCTGGCAGCACGCGTTTGGCCGCGCCTTCGGCCAGTTCGCCGAGCAGTTCGTGATAGCTCAGTTTGCCGGCTTCGTCGCGACGAAGAACGTCGAGGTCGAGCAGGGTCTGGATGAAGTGGCGGAACAGGCTCTTGTCGAAGAATTCCGGGGCATTGAGGCCGTGCAGGATCGACAGGCGCTGGGCCATGACCGTGCAGAGGTCTTCCAGCTCTTCGGCACTGATGCTGTTCTGGCCGGCGTTGAGCAGCAACGACACCGTCATGTAGAAGCGTTGCAACGTCTGCGCGATGCTTTTCGACAGCAAGGTCAGCAGCACGAAATGCCGCGAACTCGGTGCCGGTCGCAAGTACAGCTCTTTCTCGAAGCGCAGCAGCCCCTGTTCGACGAACGCTTCCAGCCACTGATCGACGACCCCGTCGAGCTCGTCCAGCGTCCAGCGAATGAACAGCTCCGATTGCAGGTACGGATACAGTGCGCGGGTGTAGCGCAGGATCTGTTCGCGACTCATGCGCGATGTGCTTTGGAAGAAACTCGCCAGCAGTGCCGGCAAGGCGAAGATGTGCAGCACGTTGTTGCGGTAGTAGGTCATCAGGACGGCGTTCTGCTCGTCCAGGTAGAGAATTTTGCCCAGTGCGTCGTTCTGCTCGGACAGCAGATCCATGTCCTTCACATGCTCGATCAATGCGCGGCCATCGCCTTCCGGCAAGGTCGTGTGTGGCGAGTACGGCACCTTGCGCAACAGGGCCAGGTACAGATCCAGCACCCGCGCCATCGCGCGATCATCCAGCGCCAGGCGGGTGGTCGACAACAATGCCAGCGCCACCAGATTGACCGGGTTGATCGCCGCCGCTTCGTTCAAGTGTTGCGCGACTTTGTCGCCGAGGCGGTTGGTGGTTTCGTTAAGCCATGCCGGTTTGTACTGTGGACCGAGTTCCTGCTGGCGCCAGCCCGGCTGTTCGCTGTCGAGGAATTCCGCGAGTTTGATCGGTTCGCCGAAGTTCACCGCTACCTGGCCGAAGCGCTGCTTGAGCGCGCCGATGACTTTGAAGATGTCGAAGATCGATTCTTTCTTCTTGCTCGCGCCTCGCAATTCTCCGAGGTAGGTACGACCTTCCAGCACGCGCTCGTAACCGATGTACACCGGCACGAAGACGATCGGCATCCGCGACGAACGCAGGAAGCTGCGCATCGTGATGGCGAGCATGCCGGTCTTCGGTTGCAACATGCGCCCGGTGCGTGAGCGGCCACCTTCGACGAAGTACTCGACCGGGAAACCTTTGGTGAACAGGGTGTGCAGGTATTCGTTGAACACCGAGGTGTACAGCGGATTGCCCTTGAACGTGCGGCGCATGAAGAACGCGCCGCCACGGCGCAGCAGGCTGCCGATCACCGGCATGTTGAGGTTGATCCCGGCGGCGATGTGCGGTGGGGTCAGGCCGTTGCGGAACAGCAAGTACGACAGCAGCAGATAGTCGATGTGGCTGCGGTGGCACGGCACGTAGATCACTTCGTGACCCTGGGCGACCTTCTGCACGCCTTCGATGTGGTTGACCTTGATGCCGTCGTAGATCTTGTTCCAGAACCAGCTCAGCACCACTTCAAGGAAGCGGATCGCGGTGTAGGTGTAGTCCGAGGCGATCTCGTTGCCGTAGCGCAGGGCCTGGGCCTTGGCTTTTTCCAGGGAGATGTTCTCGCGCTCGGCCTCTTCGACGATCGCTTGCCTGACCAGTGGCTGGTTGAGCAGGCCTTTGACGAGGTTACGGCGGTGGGAAATGTCCGGGCCGATGACGGCGGCTTTCAGATTGCGGAAGTGCACGCGCAGGATGCGCTGGGCCATGCGCACCGTGCGTTCGTGGCCCTTGTTATGCTCGATCAGTCCGCGCAGGTGGATCGGCGCCGAGAACTGCACGCGGGTCTTGCGGCCGAGGACGATGATGCTCAGCAGGCGACGCAGGCGCCCGGTCACGGCCCAGCTGTCGGCAAACAGCAACTTCCACGGACTGTTTTCGCTGTCCGGCGACTGGCCCCAGAACACGCTGACCGGAATGATCTGTGCGTCTTCGGCGGCGTTCTGGGTCAGGGCGCTGACCAGACGGGTCAGGGTTGGCGGTGCGCCGCGTTTATCCTGGCGACCGAGCCAGTCGGGGTCCGGCGTCAGATAGAAAAACGCCGCCGGCTCGATCAGCGAACCGACCGACACCGGCAGCACCGGACGCGGCAGGCCAGCCTTGGTGCACTCGGTGTCGACCACGGCCAGATCGGTCAGTGAAGGGTTTTGCAGGACGTAGAACACCGGACGACTGCGGTCGAGGTTGAGGGTGAACGACGACTGGTTGATCGTCTCGGATCGCACCCAGAGATACAACAGTCGGCGCAAGGTGCCAAACACAAGACGGCGGAACGGGGAACGGGTCATACGGCTTCTGCGTGAGTTGATAAACCGAGCGTTTGCTCGGGAGGTCGACAGTTTGCCGTATTCACCGAAAATCGGCAAAAAAGCGGCGAAGTAATCTCCTGTTGAGACTTTTCGCACCTGTCATATACTCGGCGGTCTGTCGCCGGGGCCCTTTTATGGACGTCGGACGCAGGCTGACGTTCCGCGAAGGCTTTCCTGCGAAAAGCCTGTTCAATAATAAAAAAGGAGTATGAACAGATGGCAACACGTGAAACCGGCAATGTGAAGTGGTTCAACGACGCCAAGGGCTACGGCTTTATTCAGCGCGAAGACGGGGTGGACGTGTTCGTGCACTACCGCGCGATTCGCGGCGAAGGGCACCGGTCGCTGACTGAAGGCCAGCAGGTTGAATACGCAGTGATTACTGGCGAGAAGGGTTTGCAGGCTGAGGATGTTGTAGGCTTGTAACAGCGGTTTCAAGCTGCAAGCCACAAGCTACAAGCCGTTCAGCTTGAGACTTGCAGCTTGCAGCTCGTAACCTGCAGCTGCTGTTAAGCAGTTTTCCAGGTGATCTCTTCTTCACCATCGGCGCTGATGCGAATCCAGCGATCTGCCGTCTCTTCACCTTCTTCTTCAACCCACGTCCCTGGCGCGCAACGCACCTCCACGTTCAACGCGGCAAAGGCGGCGCGGGCGCAGGCGATGTCGTCGTCCCATGGGGTCGCATCGCTTTCCAGGTACAGGCTGTTCCACTTGCCCACGGCTTTCGGCAGCCAGGTCACCGGGATGTTGCCGGCCTTGCATTTGTAAGTCTGGCCTTTCTGTACCCAGTCGCTGCACGGGCCCAGCGCGGCGCCGAGCCAGGCGGAAATGGCCTTGTGGTCGACGTCGGCGTCTTTCAGGTAAATCTCGATATCCGGTTGGCGCATGGATGTCCTCACTGCGGGTCTGAAAAATCCATTCGCGGATTTAGCCGGCCCCGGGCACTCGCCCGAGACCAAAAGTTATTGAAGAACGAAATAATCGTAGCGCATCGACACGGTGGTCACGAACGGCTCGGCCTGTTCGATCACCGCTGCACGACGCTCGGCACTGGCGCGCCAGCCGTGAGGTGTCATTGCCAGCAGGTTGGCGCGATCCTCGGGCTTGTCCAGCGTCAGTTTGAATTCCAGGGTTTCGCTGTGCGCCAGCGTCATGCCTTCGGGCACCAGGGCCAGATGCTTGTCGTCGGTGTATTCGCGCACTTCGTCGTACAGCCGTTCGCGCAGTTCCATCAGATGGCCGCTGGTCGGGCCGACCTTCATCAGGCCGCCGCCGACACTGAGCAGGCGCTTGGCCTCTTCCCAGTCCAGCGGGCTGAAAACGCTGGCGAGAAACTGGCAACTGCCCGACGCCAACGGCACGCGAGCCATGCTGGCGATCAACCAGGTCAGGGCCGGGTTGCGCTTGCAGGCGCGTTTGACGGCTTCGCGGGAGATGTCCAGCGCGTAGCCATCTGCGTTTGGCAAAGCCTCGGCGATCTGTGCGGTGTAGTAACCCTCGCCACAACCGATATCGACCCAGCGATCCGGGGCGTAACTCGCCGCCAGTTCGGCCAGGCGTTTGGCCACCGGCGCATAATGCCCGGCATTCAAGAAGTCGCGGCGCGCCTCGACCATGGCCTGGTTGTCGCCGGGATCGCGGCTGTTTTTGTGCTGCACCGGCAACAGGTTCAGATAACCCTGACGCGCACGGTCGAAGCGGTGGCCGGCGGGGCAGACCACGCCGTTGTCCACGCTGTTCAGCGGTTCACTGCAGATCGGGCACGCGAGCATCAGGCGAGCAACTTGATCAGGGTCTGGTAGTAGATCTCGGTCAGTACGTCGAGATCGGCTGCCAGCACGCGCTCGTTGACCTGGTGAATGGTCGCGTTGACCGGGCCCAGCTCAACCACCTGGGTGCCCATGGTCGCGATGAAACGGCCATCGGATGTACCGCCACTGGTGGACGCCTTGGTCTCGCGGCCAGTGATGTCGCGGATGCTCGACGACACCGCGTCGAGCAGCGCGCCCGGCTCGGTAAGGAACGGCAGGCCGGACAGCGCCCAGTCGATGTGCCAGTCCAGACCGTGTTTGTCGAGGATGTCGGCCACGCGCTTCTGCAGGCCTTCGACGGTCGATTCGGTGGAAAAGCGGAAGTTGAACACCGCCACCAGATCGCCCGGGATCACGTTGGTCGCGCCGGTGCCGGAGTTGACGTTGGAAATCTGGAAGCTGGTCGGCGGGAAGAAGTCGTTGCCGTGATCCCAGTGCTCGGCGGCCAGTTCGGCCAGCGCCGGGGCGGCGAGGTGGATCGGATTCTTCGCCAGATGCGGGTAGGCCACATGGCCCTGAACACCGCGAACAGTGAGCTTGGCACCGAGGGAGCCGCGCCGACCGTTTTTCACCACGTCGCCGACCAGGGTAGTGCTCGACGGTTCGCCGACGATGCACCAGTCCAGACGTTCGTTGCGCGCTGCCAGACGTTCCACCACAGCCTTGGTGCCGTGGTGCGCCGGGCCTTCCTCGTCGCTGGTGATCAGGAACGCGACCTTGCCCTTGTGGTTCGGGTAGTCGGCGACGAAGCGCTCGGCGGCGACGGTCATCGACGCCAGGCTGCCTTTCATGTCCGCTGCGCCACGGCCGCAGAGCATGCCGTGTTCATCAATGACGGCGTTGAACGGGTCGATCTGCCAGGCGCTCACCGGACCGGTCGGCACCACGTCGGTGTGGCCGGCGAAGCACAGCACCGGGCCTTCGTCGTTGCCGTGGGTGGCCCAGAAGTTATCCACATCCTCGATGCGCATCGGCTCCAGGGTGAAACCGGCATCGCCCAGGCGCTGCATCATCTGCTTCTGGCAATCGGCGTCGACTGGCGTCACGGACGGGCGGCGGATCAGGTCGATGGCGAGTTGGAGGGTCGGCGAAAGGTCGGCGTGGGCCGTCATGGAAAACTCCGGGATCATGAATTTGAGCGAGGGCCAATGTGGGAGCGAGCTTGCTCGCGAAAGCGGTGTATCAGGCAACATAAGGGTTGAATGTTACAAAGCCTTCGCGAGCAAGCTCGCTCCCACAGGGATT
>NZ_QAIU01000653.1:9575-10016 GCF_003061205.1 Pseudomonas sp. HMWF006 | reverse complement strand
ATGGCGGTTATCTTAAAGCAAAACGGCGGCCATTGGCCGCCGTTTAGTGCTTCGTCGAGGAATTAGACGACAGGCGCCGGCTCAGGCGCCGCCGAAGGTTTCGGCAGCGACGAGAGGAACGCCATGATCAGCGCCGCGACGTAAGGCAGCGACTGCACCAGCAGCATCGCCACCCAGAAGCGCATGTCATTGCTCGGAATGCCTTGCACCAGGTAGATCCCCAGCGCCGCGCCCCACAGCAGCAACATGATGAACAGCTCTTCCCGCGCTTCGGAAATCGCCACCCAGAAGCCATGGTTGTCGGCGTTTTTCGGTGTGCGGAAGAACGGAATGCTGCTGGTGAAAAAGCCGTACAGCACCGCTTTGGCGATGGTGTGCGACAACGCCAGCCCGGCCAGCGCCGCGCAGAACGCATCCTTGAGGTTCACGCCGACGGCGCGA
>NZ_QAIU01000653.1:0-9563 GCF_003061205.1 Pseudomonas sp. HMWF006 | reverse complement strand
CGCCGCCGACCACAACAGCGCGCCGACGGTGAAGAAGATGTTCATGCCGTCCGCGACCCACGGCAACCAGCCCGCAAGGAAGTGGTAACGCTGACCGCGGGTCAGCTCGGTGTCCTTGCCGCGCAACAGGCTGCCGGTGTGGCGTTTGATGATCTGGATCGCGCCGTAAGCCCAGCGGAAACGCTGTTTCTTGAAGTCGATGAAGGTATCCGGCATCAGGCCCTTGCCGTAACTGTCGTGGTAATACGCCGCCGACAGGCCTTTTTCGAACACGCGCAGACCCAGTTCGGCGTCTTCACAGATGCACCAGTCGGCCCAGCCCAGTTCTTCCAGAACCGAGCGGCGGGTCATGGTCATGGTGCCGTGCTGGATGATCGCATCACGGTCGTTGCGGGTGACCATGCCGATGTGGAAGAAGCCTTTGTATTCGGCGTAGCAGAGCTTCTTGAAGGTGCTTTCGTTCTGGTCGCGGTAATCCTGCGGCGACTGCACCACGGCGATTTTCGGATCGGCGAAGTGCGGCACCATGTGCTTGAGCCAGTTCGGGTGCACGCAGTAGTCGGAGTCGATCACCGCGATCACTTCGGCGTCCTTGGCGGTGTGCGGAATCAGGTAGTTCAGCGCGCCGCCCTTGAACCCGGCCAAGGGCGAGACGTGGAAGAACTTGAAGCGCGGCCCCAGGGTTTCACAGTAGTCGCGCACCGGCTCCCAGACCGCGGGGTCTTTGGTGTTGTTGTCGATGATCAGGACTTCATAGTCCGGATAATCGAGGGCAGCCAAGGCATCGAGGGTCTGTTTGACCATGTCTGGCGGCTCGTTGTAGCAGGGCACGTGAATCGAGACTTTCGGTCGATAGTCCGAATCACCGATCACCGGCAGGAATTCGCGTCGCCGCTTGTGAATCCACACTGCTTCGGCCAGTTCATGGGCCTCGGTGAGCAGCACGATAAATACCCCGAGCGCACCCAGCGCCAAGAGGAAACCCACGGTCAGACTGAACCAGGTGCTGTATTGCTGGCTGTAGTCGTAGCCGATCCACACCAGCACCGAACCGCAGAGAAACGCGATAAAGGTCAGGAAGGTACGGCCGCGCTGACGCAGGGCCGAACCGTCGATCATCAGCAGGGTCAGCGACAGCAGCGCCAGCACCACCGAACCGATGGCCAGTACGCGCCATTGCGGGATCGCCACTACCGGGCCCTCGAAGTTGAACTTCTGCTGACGCGCGGCGTTGAATACGCCCCAGTAGGCGCCCACCGAACCTTCGTCACTGGCCTTCCACGGCTGGTCGAAGGCTTCGATCACGAAGTAGTTGAAGCCCTGACGGTTAAGTTTGTTGACCAGCGTGCGCAGGTAAATCGCCTGATCCGCCGGCGACGCATCGGCGCCACCGCGCATGCGACCGTTGCTCGGCCAGCCGACCTCGGACAGCAGCAGCGGTTTTTTCGGGAACAGCTTTTTCAGGTCGCGGGCGCGGTCGAAGACGAACTGCCCGGCCTTGTCCACGGGAATGAATTCCCAGTAGGGCAGGACGTGCGCCGCGATCAGGTCGACGTGCTTGGCCAGTTCCGGATGTTCTTCCCAGACGTGCCATTGCTCGGAGGTGGTCACCGGCACCTTGACGGCCGCCCGCACGCGATCAAGCAGCACGCTCAGTTGTTCGGCGGTGATTTCCTTGCGGAAGATCGCTTCGTTGCCGACCACCACGCGAACCACGCTGCGCGAAGTGTTCGCCAGTTCGATGGCACGCTGGATTTCCCGCTCGTTGCGTTCCTGGTCAGGGCTGATCCAGATCCCCAGCGTCACGCGCAGACCGAATTCTTCCGCCAGTTTCGGGATGTCCTGCAGCGAACCGTCGACCGAGTAGATGCGGATGTTGTCCGTCAGCTTGCTCATGATCTCCAGGTCGCGGCGCATTTCATCGTCAGTCGGATACTGATCCTTCTGTGGGAATTGTCCCTGTTGGAATGGCGAATAGGAGAAACCGGAAATCTGCTCCGGCCAGTTGGGCGCGGAGACCGGGCGGTTGATCAGCGCCCAGAAACCGGTGAACAGGGCGGCGATTGCCAGAACCACCACCAGGTTGAGACCAAATTTACGCGATGACATAGCTATTTCGGGTTCCAAAGGCTGTGGAACGAAGGAACGGATCGGCTTACGCCAAAAGGGCGCGAATCCTACACCGGCACTCCACTAGTCGTACACCAGACAAGGAAATGCCGGATATTGGGCATCCGACTTTGACTTAAGTTCTTACACTTTTAGCTCGAAGGTTAAAACTTGTCGCTGCGTAGCCCTATAATGCGCGCCGGTTTTTGGGGTAATGGTCATGAGTACAGAAGATCCACGGTTTGCAGGCATCGCCCGTTTGTATGGCATCGAGGGTCTCGAGCGCCTGCGCGCGGCCCATGTGGCGATCGTTGGCGTCGGTGGCGTCGGCTCCTGGGCGGCGGAAGCCATGGCCCGCTGTGGTGTCGGCGAGATTTCGCTGTTCGACCTCGACGACGTCTGCGTCAGCAACGCCAACCGGCAGTTGCATGCGCTGGACAGCACCGTTGGCAAACCCAAGGTCGAAGTGATGGCCGAGCGCCTGCGCGGGATCAACCCGGACTGCACGGTGCACGCCGTGGCCGATTTCGTCACCCGCGAGACCATGGCCGAATACATCACGCCGAACATTGACTGCGTGATCGACTGCATCGACGCGGTCAACGCCAAGGCTGCGCTGATTGCCTGGTGCAAGCGGCGCAAGATCCAGATCATCACCACCGGCGGTGCGGGCGGGCAGATTGATCCGACGTTGATTCAGGTGTGCGACCTGAACCGTACGTTCAACGATCCACTGGCTTCAAAAGTGCGTTCGACCTTGCGTCGCGACTACGGCTTCTCGCGCACCGTGACCCGCCATTACAGCGTGCCGTGCGTGTTTTCCACCGAACAGCTGCGCTATCCGAAACCGGACGGCAGTATCTGTTTGCAGAAGAGTTTTGTCGGCGATGGCGTGAAGCTCGACTGCGCCGGCGGGTTTGGCGCGGTGATGATGGTGACGGCGACATTCGGCATGGTCGCGGCGACCAAGGCGGTGGACAAGATTGTGGCGGGTGTCCGGCGCCCGGCGGATCGGCTCAAGCCTCAGGTTTGATGTCGGGGCTTATGGCCTCATCGCTGGCAAGCCAGCTCCCACAGGTATTTGGTTGGTTCACTGCATTTGTGAAGACCATAGAACCCTGTGGCAGCTGGCTTGCCAGCGATGGCGATTAACCTGCCAACTCATTCATCCGCTGCAGTACGGCATTGAGACCATTACTGCGCGAAGGCGAGAGTTGCCGCGAAAGCCCCAGTTCGTTGAACCAGTCCGGCAGATCCACTTGCTGCAATTCAGCAGCGCTCAGACCATTGACCCGCAACAGCAACAACGCCACCAACCCGCGAATCATCCGCGCATCACTACTTGCCGAAAACTGCCAGTGGCCGTCATTCAGCGAGCCCAGCAACCACACCTGGCTTTCACAACCATGCACGCGGTTGGCGTCGTTTTTTTCTGCATCGTCCAGCGGTGGCAGGCGATCGCCAAACTGCATCAGCAACCGCGCACGCTGTTCCCAACCGGCGGCATTCTGAAAAGTGTGCAGCGCTTCGGCAGCGGCGGGCGGCAGACTCATCGCAACAACTCCAGCGCCTGATCCAGCGCTTCGAAGAAGCGTTCCAGATCCTCGGAATCGTTGTACAACGCCAGCGAAACACGAATCGCCCCGGCCAGCTCCAGGCTTTTCAGCAACGGCATGGCGCAGTGATGCCCGGCGCGCACGGCAATGCCTTGCTCGGTCAGCAGGTGCGCCAGATCGGCGTTGTGCACGCCTTCGACGACAAAACTGGCCAACGCCAGTTGCGGCTTGCCCAGCAGGCGGATGCCTTTGCGAGCGTGCAGGCCCTTGAGCAGATAGTCATGCAGCGCCGCTTCGTGCGCGGACACTGCGTCCTGGTCCAGGCCGGCCAGGTAGTCGAGGGTCGCACCGAGGCCGATCACGCTGGCGATCGGCGGCGTACCCGCCTCGAAACCCAGCGGAGCAGGGCGAAAACGTGAATCGTGATAATTGGCTTCCAGCACCATTTCGCCGCCGAACTGCCAGGGCTTCAGTTGCTCAAGCGCCTTGTTGCGCCCGAACAGCACGCCGAGGCCATCGGGGCCGTACAGCTTGTGGCTGGAAAACACATAGAAGTCACAACCCAGCGCCTGCACGTCGTGGCGACCGTGCACCACACCTTGCGCGCCATCGACCACGGTCAGGGCGTTCTGTGCCTTGGCCATGCCCAATAGCGCTGGCAATGGCTGCCAGGCACCGAGCACATTGGATAACTGACTGACCGCCAGCAAACGTGTACGCGGGCCGATCAGATGCACGGCGGCCGTGAGGTCGATCAAACCGGCGTCATCCAGCGGCAGGATCACCAGTTTCAGGTCGCGCCGCTGCGCCAGTTGCTGCCACGGCAGCAGGTTGGCGTGATGCTCCAGGGCGCTGATGACAATTTCATCGCCCGGGTGGAAAAGATGTTCCAGGCCATAGGCCAGGAGATTCAGCGCACTGGTGGCGCCGTGAGTGAAGATGATCTGCCCGCTGTCACCGGCATTCAGCCACTGGGCCACCTTGAGCCGACTGTCTTCGAACGCCTGCGTCGCGTGAGCGCCGGGCAGGTGCTGCGCACGATGCACATTGGCCGCGCCGTTGGCGTAGTAATGCGTCAGTGCGTCAAGCAGGGCTTGCGGTTTTTGCGTGGTGGCGGCGTTGTCCAGATAGGTCTGGTCTTGCCGTTGCAGGGCGGCGATGGCCGGAAAGTCGGCGCGCCAGGGGGAGGGAATCATCATTTGTTCAGCCCTGTGAACTTGGGCGGGATGTACACAAGACACTGTGGGAGCGAGCCTGCTCGCGAAGGCGTTCTTGAATACGCCAAAAGCTTCGCGAGCAAGCTTGCTCCCACAGGAGGTCGATGTGCTGCTTAGTTGTGAGCGTGCAGCGCTTCGTTCAGCTCGATTGCCGATTTGTGGGTTTTGCACTCCACGGCGCCGGTTTCCGAGTTGCGACGGAACAGCAGGTCAGTCTGACCGGCCAGTTCACGCGCCTTCACCACCTTGACCAGGTTGTTGTGCTCGTCCAGCAGTGCCACCTTGGTGCCGGCGGTCACGTACAGGCCCGACTCGACGGTGTTGCGGTCGCCCAACGGGATACCGATACCGGCGTTGGCACCGATCAGGCAGCCTTCGCCGACCTTGATCACGATGTTGCCGCCACCCGACAGGGTGCCCATGGTCGAGCAGCCGCCGCCCAGATCCGAGCCCTTGCCGACGAACACGCCAGCGGACACGCGGCCTTCGATCATGCCCGGGCCTTCGGTGCCGGCGTTGAAGTTGATGAAGCCTTCGTGCATCACGGTGGTGCCTTCGCCCACGTAGGCACCCAGACGCAGACGCGCAGCGTCAGCGATGCGCACGCCGGCCGGAACCACGTAGTCGGTCATTTTCGGGAACTTGTCCACCGAGAACACTTCCAGCAGCTCGCCGCGCAGGCGGGCTTCGAGTTGCATCTCGGCCAGTTCGCTCAGGTCGATCGCGCCCTGGCTGGTCCAGGCCACGTTCGGCAGCAGCGGGAAGATCCCGGCCAGGCTCACGCCGTGCGGCTTGACCAGACGGTGGGACAGCAGGTGCAGCTTGAGGTAGGCCTCAGGTGTCGAGGTAAGCTGTGCGTCTTCGGCCAGCAGGGTGGCGACCAGCGGCTTGTGGCTCTCGGCCAGACGGGTCAGCAGCTTGCCTTGCACGGCGTCGATGCTTTTGACCGCTTCGGCCAGTTGCGCAGCCTGCGCGGTGGTGAAGGCGATGGCCTGGTTGCCTTCGGTGTAGCCGAGGATCGGCGCAACAGCGGCGACCAGTTCGGCCGACGGGTTGAGCAGTGGCTGGGCGTAAAACACTTCCAGCCACGCGCCTTGACGGTTCTGAGTGCCGACACCAAAGGCGATGCTGAACAGGGATTTGGACATGTGAATACCTCTAGCAATAAGTGACGGGCTGCTTACTGGAGTGCAGCCGCGTAGATGTCTGGCTTGAAGCCAATCAGGGTTCGGTCACCGAGATCGAGCACCGGGCGCTTGATCATCGAGGGTTGAGCGAGCATCAGTTCGATGGCTTTCGACTGGTCGAGATCGGCTTTACGTTCGTCGTCGAGTTTGCGAAAGGTCGTGCCTGCACGGTTCAACACCGTTTGCCAGCCGTGCTCGTCACACCATTGAGTCAGGTGCTCACGGTCGATACCGGCGGTTTTGTAATCATGAAAGTCGTAGCTGACAGCGTGTTCATCGAGCCAGGTGCGCGCCTTCTTCATGGTGTCGCAGGCTTTGATGCCGAAAAGGTGCAACGTTTTACTTGAAACGGTCAAGGAATCGCCCCCTTTACAGGTGCTGGAGAAAAATGGTGTCGGATTATGCCATGACCAAACCGGTTCGCGGCGCCTCAGGTCGATTTGGCAATGCAAAACCCTGTGGGAGCGAGCTTGCTCGCGAAGGGGCCGTGTCAGTCAAAATCTCTGTTAATGACACACCGTATTCGCGAGCAAGCTCGCTCCCACATTGGTGCGGCGTGTACGCGTGCGACATAGGTGCAAACGCCAGACGCATCCTAAGCGGCTAATATGGCAGTTCAACGCTGTCGATCGTCTGAGATTTCCGCTTTATGCAAACCGCTTATACCGTCCTGATCCTGCTGATGCTGGTCAGCGTCTCGCGGCTGGTCGGACGGGTCATCCCGCTGCCGCTTCCTCTGGTGCAAATCGCCGCTGGCGCCTTGCTCGCCTGGCCGACCCTCGGTCTGCACGTGGCCCTTGATCCCGAATTGTTCCTGTTTCTATTCCTGCCACCGTTGCTGTTTTCCGATGGCTGGCGCATGCCCAAGCGCGAGTTCTGGCAGTTGCGCGGGCCGATTCTGACCCTGGCGGTCGGACTCGTTCTGTTCACCGTGGTCGGAGCGGGTTACTTCATTCATTGGCTGCTGCCGACGATTCCGCTGCCGGTGGCTTTCGCCCTGGCCGCCGTGCTGTCGCCGACGGATGCGGTGGCCGTCTCGGCGATTTCGCAGAACCGCTTGCCGACGCCACTGATGCACATGTTGCAGGGCGAGGCGCTGATGAACGACGCGTCAGGCCTGGTGACATTCAAGTTCGCCCTCGCTGCCGCAGTGACCGGAGTATTTTCGCTGGCCAATGCCAGTCTGACGTTTGTACTGGTGGCGGTTGGTGGTCTGGCGGTGGGCGTCGCGCTGAGCTGGCTGGTCGGGCGCTTGCGTGCGTGGATGATCGCTCGCGGCTGGGATGATCCGGCCACCCACGTGGTGTTCATGTTACTGCTGCCTTTCGCGGCGTATGTGCTGGCCGAGCGGTTGGGCGCTTCCGGCATTCTTTCGGCGGTGGCGGCGGGGATGATGCAGAGCTGGCTCGATCTGTTGCCACGCCAGACCAGCACCCGCTTGCTCAATCGCAGCGTCTGGTCATTGCTGGAGTTTGCCTTCAATGGTTTGATCTTCCTGCTGCTCGGCCTGCAATTGCCGGACATCATCAAAGCCGTGGTCAGCCACGAGCCGACGTTGTGGCCGACGTTGCTCTATCGCTGTCTCGACGTGGTGGCGATTTTCCTCGCGCTGGTGTTGCTGCGGTTTATCTGGGTGCAGAGCATCTGGCGCTTGTCGGTGTTGCTGCGGCGTTTGCGCGGCAAGGGCGAGCTGACGCAAGTGCCGACCGCGCGCTCCTGCTGGCTGTTGACTGTCGGTGGGGTGCGCGGAGCGGTGACGCTGGCCGGTGTGATGTCGGTGCCGATGCTGATGGGTAGCGAGGCGTTCCCCGAGCGTGACCTGCTGATCTTCATCGCCGCCGGGGTAATTCTGCTGTCGCTGATCTCGGCATGTATCGCGCTGCCACTGTTGCTGCGCGGTATCGAAAAAAGCCCGGATGACAAGCGCCGTCAGGAAGTGCGCGATGCCTGGCGCAAGACTGCCGAGGCGGCGATCCATGCGCTGGAAACCGAAGAGGTCGCCCCGCAGGACGCCGCTCAGGCGGCACTCTCGGCGGAACTGAAAGCGCGGATCATGTCCGAGTATCGCCATCAACTTGAGGTCTTCAACGATTCCGCCGAAGCCCAGGCGCTGGCGTTTCAGATGGATCTGCTGGAGCGCCGGCTGCGTTTGAAGGCCCTACGGGCGCAGCGCCTCGAACTGTATAGCCTCAGTCGGCAGCATCAGATTGGCGATGACGTGTTGCGGGAGGTCTTGGGTGAGCTGGATTTGAGTGAGGCGAATCTGGGACAGGTCAAATAGCCTGCGGAGTTGCCCGCGCCAGAGCGTCTGGCGCGGGCAATCGGATGTTTACTTGTGCCGTGTGATGAAGGCGCGAATACGTTCCGCCGCTTCGACGCATTCAGCCAGTGGCGCAACCAGTGCCATGCGCACGCGACCGGCACCCGGGTTGACACCATCTACATCGCGGGACAGGTAGGAGCCGGGCACCACGGTCACGTGTTCTTCAGCAAACAGCTCCCGGCAAAACGCCGCGTCATCACCTTGCACGTTTGGCCACAGGTAGAAACTGCCATCCGGACGCTGCACATCCATCACCGGGCTGAGGATTGCCAGGACCGCGTCGAACTTCTCGCGGTACAGCGCACGGTTGGCGCGCACGTGCACTTCGTCGTTCCACGCGGCCACGCTGGCCAGTTGCGTTTGCACCGGCATCGCACAGCCGTGGTAGGTGCGATACAGCAGGAAGCCCTTGAGGATGTCGGCATCACCCGCGACGAAACCGGAGCGCAGGCCCGGCAGGTTGGAGCGCTTGGACAGGCTGTGGAACACCACGCAGCGTTTGAAATCCTTGCGGCCCAATTCAACGCAGGCAGTCAGCAGGCCCGGCGGTGGCGTCTGTTCGTCGAAGTACAGTTCGCTGTAGCACTCGTCGGCGGCGATGACGAAGTCGTATTCGTCGGCCAGGGCGATCAGTTTTTTCAGCACATCGACCGGAATCAGTGCGCCGGTCGGGTTGCCCGGCGAGCACAGGAACAGGATCTGGCAGCGTTTCCAGATCTCTGGCGATACCGCGTCGAAGTCCGGGTTGAAGCCATTCTCGTCCAGGCATGGCAGGTAGTGCGGCTTGGCGCCGGCGAGAAACGCCGCGCCCTCGTAGATCTGATAGAACGGGTTCGGGCTGACCACCAGGGCGTCATCGCCACGGTTGACCACGGTCTGGGTGAAGGCGAACAACGCTTCACGGGTACCGTTGACCGGCAGCACATTACGCGCCGGGTCAATCCAGCCGCTCGGCACGCCGAAACGACGCTCGCACCAGCCAGCGATGGCTTCGCGCAGGGCCGGGATGCCGAGGGTGGTCGGGTATACCGCCATCTGATCCAGACTGTTGGCCAGCGCTTCGGCGACAAAACTTGGCGAGCGATGTTTCGGCTCGCCGATCGACAGAGCGATCGGGCGTTTGTCCGGATTTGGCGTTACGCTGCCGAGCAGGGCGCGGAGCTTTTCGAAC
>NZ_QAIU01000652.1:0-1319 GCF_003061205.1 Pseudomonas sp. HMWF006 | reverse complement strand
GGTTCCGGGAACACCCCGGCGAGACTTTTCGCCCCGGTGTAGGCGAAGTTCGCCGCGTGCGCGGTGTACGGGCCGCTGGTGGCGTGGGTGATGCCGCCGGCGTTGTAGGTCGTGGCGCTGCCGCCGCCCTGAATCACCAGTTCGGTTTTCGCGGTAATGGTGATGCGGTCGGCGTTGGCGGTGATGTTGAGTTTGGCCAGCAGGTTGATGCTGTCCTTCAGCGCTCGCACGTCGATGTCGCCGGAGGCTGCGACCAGTCGCCAGCCCATGCTCTGCACAAACAGGCGCATGCCACGACTGGCACTGGCCAGCAAGCGTTTGCCGATCGACAGGCTGGTGTGGCCGGTGCTGCTCAGCGCCAGGTGTTCGCCGGTGGCGATGTGGCTGGAGCGCGGCGTGGTCAGGGCGATGCCGGCCGGGCTGGCGAGCACCAGATGCGGCTCGGTGAATTCCGGGAACTCATTGGCGGTCATGTTCGCCGGACCACTGCCGAGCACGCCTTGATGCTGGGCGTGCAACGCTTTGGCGACGTCGTCCTGATCACCGGCCTCTTGGGCTTGAAGCTCTTTGGCCTGAACAGCGAAACCATCCTGCTGATCGCTGGCCGTCGCGAGGCGTTCGGCGGTTTCCGGCAGATCCTTGTGGTGCTTGGATTCGTTCGGGCGCGGCTCGGTGGTGATGAGCAGACCGGCACCGGCACGCACCGCACCGTGGCGGTCAGTTCTTAACTCAAAACCTTCACCGCGCGGCTGACCGCCGCTCGGACGTGGATGGGTCAGGTAGCCAAGGTTGATCGCACTCGCACCATGATCACTGCGCAGCGCGATGCTGATCTCGCTGGTGGTGTCGTCGATGCGTAGCTCGTTGGCGCGGCTGCCCTTGTATTCCTTGCTCTTGACCGTGGCCAGGGTTTTGAAATCCGGCAGTTTGTACGGCGGCAGGTTCGCGCCGTGGTACAGGCAACCGGTGATCAGCGGCTGATCGGGATCGCCTTCGAGGAAGGTGATCAACACCTCCATGCCGACCCGTGGAATATTGATCGAGCCAAAGGTTTCCGCTGCCCAGCTCGACGCAACGCGCATCCAGCAACTGGTCATGTCGTCGTGCTTGCCTTCGCGGTCCCAGAAGAACTGCACCTTCACCCGGCCATACTGGTCGCAGTAGATCTCTTCGCCTTCAGGGCCGCAGACTACGGCGCTCTGGGTGCCCAGGACTTTCGGTTTCGGGTGATCGAGCGGCGGACGGTATGGCACGTCCCACGGAATCGCGCTAAAGCGGTTGCGGTAGCCCTGGTGGAAATCGTCTTTGTTGTCGGTGGT
>NZ_QAIU01000651.1:17813-22775 GCF_003061205.1 Pseudomonas sp. HMWF006 | reverse complement strand
GAGTGAGTATTATCAGGCACGGACAACATTGAAGCTGCGCAAGGCTACAGAATATCCCGTAGATGCAAAAGATGATTCTGACCTGCGTCAGCGCGGACACCGGGAAAGAACACACCCCGGAATCGCAGGCAAAAAAAAACCCGGAAATCCTCACTTTCGTGGGCCTTCCGGATTTTCTAAACCGCCAAATATGGTGGGTCGTGTGGGATTCGAACCTACGACCAATTGGTTAAAAGCCAACTGCTCTACCAACTGAGCTAACGACCCGCTGTGTGGTGGCGCGTATAATACTGATTTTTAAGGACTATTCAACACCTTTTTGAAAAAAATCAAAAATAAGGTGTTGGATCGCTTACACCGGCTGCCGCGAAGCCTTCCGCACGCAGGCGGCAGCTGTCGCATTTGCCGCAGGCACGGCCATCATCATCGGCCTGATAGCAGGAAACGGTCAGGCTGTAATCGACACCCAGCTTCACACCTGCCTGGATGATCTGCGCCTTGCTCAGGTTCTGCAGCGGCGCCTGAATACGGAAGCCATTGCCCTCCACGCCCGCCTTGGTCGCCAGATTGGCCATGCGCTCGAACGACTCAATGAACTCGGGACGGCAATCCGGGTAACCGGAATAATCCACGGCATTGACACCGATAAAGATGTCACGGGCGCCGAGCACTTCAGCCCAGCCCAAGGCCAGCGACAGGAACACGGTGTTGCGCGCCGGCACGTACGTCACCGGAATGCCCTCGCCCAGCGCTTCAGGGATATCAATGCTGGTATCGGTGAGCGCCGAGCCGCCCATGCCGTTCAGGTTCAGGCCGATCACTTTGTGCTCGACCACACCGAGGTCGCGAGCAACGCGCGCGGCGGCATGCAACTCTGCATGCGAACGCTGTCCGTAATCGAAACTCATGGTGTAGCAGGCATAGCCTTCAGCCTGGGCCATCGCCACGACCGTGGCCGAGTCCAGGCCACCGGACAGCAGAATGACTGCACGCTTTTCGCCAGTGTTCAGTGGTTCAGTCATCTCAGCGCCCCGGCTCATCATTCCAAAGATACTTATGCAGCTGCAGTTGCAGGCGCACCGGCAGGTTATCCGCCACCACCCAGTCCGCCAGATCTCGAGCATTCAGGTCATGGTGACTTGGGGAAAACAGCACTTCGCCTGCACGTCGCTCAAGACCGTACTGAATCAGCTTGGACACCGCCCAGTCATAGTCTTCCCGCGAGCAGATGACAAACTTCACCTGATCGTTGGCGGTCAGCAGCTCGATGTTCTCGTAACGGTTGCGATGGGCCTCTTTCGAGTCCGGCGTCTTCAAGTCGACAACACGACTGACACGCGAATCGACTGCCGAGATATCGAGCGCACCACTGGTTTCCAGTGACACTTCGTAACCGGCATCACACAAACGCTTGAGTAAAGGGATAGCGTTCGGCTGTGCCAGCGGCTCGCCGCCGGTGACACAGACATAGCGCGGACGATAGCCAGCCACTTGCTCGAGGATATCGTCGAGGGTGCGGATCGTACCGCCGCTGAACGCATAGGCGCTGTCGCAGTATTGGCAACGCAATGGGCAACCGGTCAGGCGCACAAAAACCGTGGGCAGCCCGGCAGTCCGCGTTTCCCCCTGCAACGAGTAGAAAACTTCGGTGATTCTCAATGTGTCTTGCATAGTCGCCACGGGCGTAACAGCTAAACAGGCTGTCCGCCTCCGTCAGGCACCTCAGGCAACCCCGCCATCGCGTAGATCACCAGAAGCGTGTTTCAGAAAAAGGGCGTGAATTCTAACGAAAAAACCCGCGACAAGCGCGGGTTTCTTCCAAACGGGTGAAGCTGAATTACATGCGCTGCAGATCGCGCTGGGCCAACTGAGCGGCGGAGGTACCCGGATATTGGGAAACCACCTGCTGCAGAATGCCCTTGACCTTGTCGGTGTGACCGAGGCGGCGCTCTACGTCAGCCAGCTTGTACAGCGAATCCGGCACTTTGGCGTGCTTCGGATACAACTGCGAAACCTTGGCGAACGCCTGACCTGCGCCTTGCAGATCACCCTTCGCCAGGTTCACCTCACCCAACCAGTACTGGGCATTGCCCGCGTATTGGCTGTTCGGGTATTTGCGCAGGAAAGCGGCAAAAGCCTGACTGGCCTTGTCGAAATCCTTGGCTTTGATCAAGTCGAAAGCGGCATCGTAATACAGCTTTTCCTTGGCCGGATCACCCGGCTCACTGCTCGCGGCAGGCGCTTGGGCCGCAGCGGCAGCCCCGGCACCGGCAGCAGCACCGGCAGCAGCACTTGCGTCGCCACCGGCAGAAGAATTCTCAGGAGTCGCGGCTGGTGCAACACCGGATCCTATGCGCCGATCAAGATCCTGGTATCGCTCCAGGGATTCCTGTTTCATGCGCGCAACCTGATTCTGCAGTTCTTCGATCACGCCTTGCTGGCGAGAAATCTGATCCTGCATCTGTTGCAGTTGGTTGAACAGCATGCCTTGTGCCGAGGCAGGGGCCGAAGCCGCTCCCCCGGCATAGGCGCCGTTCGTACCGTAACCCGCAGGCGGATAACTGCTCCCGCTATTGTTATAACCGGAGTTGTCATCGACCACAGGAACCGCAGCCCACGCCGCAAGCGGCGCGAGGCTGAGAGCCAGAACAGTTACAGCACGACGGCACGTTCGCATATCGAATTACTTACGCAGTTCGACGCGACGGTTTTGAGCCCAGGACTGCTCGTCGTTGCCGGTAGCAACTGGACGCTCTTCGCCGTAGGAAACCAGTTCCAGCTGAGCTGGGGAAACACCTTGCAGTACCAGGTAGCGTTGAACGGCTTTCGCACGACGCTCGCCCAGTGCCATGTTGTACTCACGAGTACCACGTTCGTCGGTGTTGCCTTCCAGAACAACGCGAGCGCCGTTTGCTTTCAGGTCTTTGGCGTGAACGTCCAGAGCGCGCATGGCTTCTGGCTTCAGGTCCGAGCTGTCGTATTCGAAGTAGAAGGTGGTGATTGCGCGCAGAGCAGCTTCTTCGCTCAGGGAACCGTCAACGGCACCAGTGTTTGCGCCGTAACCAGCGTTTGGATCAACAGCGCCTTCACCGGCGTTGTCGCCGCCTTTGGACGAGCAACCTACAGCTACAGCCATGGCCAGAGCCAGCGCAGCAAATTTACCAAACTTCAGCATTTCCATCGTGAAACTCCTAATGAACCCCAGTGTGTTAAGTAAAACGTAAAGCGCCGCGTCAGTTCAGGTAAGGGGACCAGGACGGTTCTCTGACTTCGCCTTGAGCGGTAGGAAGCGGGAGCCTCACGCGTCCATTAATGGACACGAGCATCAAGACTCCCCGGCCCTGCTGGCGGGTGGCGTAGATTACCATGGTGCCGTTGGGCGCAACAGTAGGCGACTCGTCTAGAGTGCTATCAGTTAGGATTTTTACACTTCCGCGCTGCAAATCCTGAGCCGCCACTTTGAAATTGGTGAAACCGTCCTGACGATGGATCATCACCAGGGTCTTTTCGTCAGCCGAAAGTTTCGGGTTGGCGTTGTAGTTACCGATGAAGGTCACACGCTCGGCACCACCGCCACTGGCGCTGGTTTTGTAGATCTGTGGCTTGCCGCCACGGTCCGAGGTGAAGTAGATGGTCGAGCCATCCTTGCCCCAGTACGGTTCGGTGTTGATGCCAGGGCCCGCAGTGACGCGAGTGATCTGACGCGAACCGAGGTTCATCACGTAGATGTCCGGGTTACCGTCTTTCGACAGCACGAACGCCAGGCGATTGCCATCCGGCGACCAGGCAGGCGCACCGTTCAGGCCTTCGAAGTTGGTGATCTGCTCACGGCGACCGGTGTCGATGTTCTGCATGAAGATGCGCGGACGCTTCTGCTCGAACGACACATAGGCAATGCGTTTGCCATCCGGCGCGAAACGCGGCGACAGGATCGGCTCGCGCGATTGCAGCAGGGTCACCGCGCGAGCACCGTCGTAGTCCGAACGCTGCAGGGTGTAGCGAGTGTTCTTCTCGGAAAAACGCTCGGCTGTGACGTACAGCAGACGGGTCGAGAACGCACCTTTGATACCGGTGAGTTTCTCGAACGACTGATCGGAGATGTAGTGCGCCATGTCACGCAGTTGCTCGGTGGTACCGGAAACGCTGCCGTCAGCCACTTTCTGCTCGGTGGCCACGTTGAACAGCGCCCATTGCACCTGCAGGCGACCGCCCGCTGGAACGATGCTGCCGACCATCATGTATTGAGCACCCACCGCCTTCCAGTCACGGAAGATGATTTCGCTCGGCTGGCTTGGCTGGCTGATCATGTTTTGCTTTGGAATCGGCGAGTAATAGCCCGAGTTGCGCAAATCGTTACCAATGATTTCAGCCATGTCATCCGGCAGGACGGCACCGCCCTGGAAACCGAACGGTACAACGGCGATCGGAGTAGCCCGATCGCTGCCGCTGGTGACCAGAATGTTCTTTTCATCAGCCATCGCGATCCCTGCCATGCAGCAGATCACGACCAGCATTCCTCGAAGAAGGTTTCTCACAAGGCTAAGTCCTCAGGTGTGAATGTCATCTTGAATGAACGATATGGAGCGAAATCGCTCGCCTTCATTCCCTGCATTTCTGTCAAACGTCCAATATTCTTCACCGCCGCCACTGCCGAGGCATCGAACGGACCGTCGCCACTGGACTTGGCCACGCTGACCGAAGTCACCGTACCGTCCGGCAACATGCCAATCTGCAGCACGACCGTCATGCCTTTGCGTGCCGAAGGAGGACGAGCCCAACCTTCTGCTGCCCGTGCACGAATCAAGTCATCGAAACTGCCCGCGACTTCGTCACCCTGCTCATCGGCCAAGGCCTGCTGACGCTGCGGCGTGTCGGAAAGCAAATCAGCCAGGGCCTGAGCCTTTTTCTCTTCGGCGGATTTACGTGCCGCTTCCTGCGATTTCTTCTTCGCAGCATCGGCAG
>NZ_QAIU01000651.1:14295-17803 GCF_003061205.1 Pseudomonas sp. HMWF006 | reverse complement strand
CTTCTTGGCGTCTTCGGCGGCTTTCTTCTTCGCGTCTTCGACGATTTTCTTCTTGGCTTCTTCAGCGGCCGCTTTCTTGGCCTCTTCTTCAGCTGCCTTTTTGGCTTCTTCTTCGGCTTTCTTCTTGGCTATATCAGCCAATTGTTTCTCTTCTGCCTTCTTGGCCTCGGCTTTCTTCGCGTCGTCGGCTTTCTTGGCTTCATCAGCCTTCTTCGCTTCGTCCGCTTTCTTCGCCTCGTCGGCCTTCTTGGCTTCCTCGGCCTTTTGAGCCGCTTCTTCTTTCTTTTGTTCCGCAGCCTTCACCGCTTCCTGCTCGACCTTTTTCTGCTCCATCTGCTCGACTTCAGTCTGGCGCGCGGCGGATTTCTTCGCCTCACCCGCAATCTTCTGATTGGTCTGGGTGGTTGCCTGACTTTTCGATTTCAGTTGATACAGGGTCGCCTGGACAATCGGCTTGGCCGGCGGCAGTTCTGGTGTGAAGGCGAAACTGACGAACAGCATGCCGAACACCAGCACGTGCAGGACAATCGCCAGAACACTAGGCCAGAAGTAGCTTTCCGAGGCGGACGGCTCTCGCTGTTGCTGCATCAGGGGGCCTCGGTAATCAAACCAACATTACCGACCCCGGCTTTCTGCAACCCGCCCATGGCGCCCATGACGGCGCCGTAATCGACGGATTTGTCGCCGCGGATAAAGACCTGGGTACGCTTGCCGCCTTCGGTGCCGGCACGAATGATCTTGGTCACCGCGTCGGTCATCTGCGGCAGGGTCATGGCCCTGTCCTGCTGCTTCTCGGTATCGACTTCGCTGCCAAGGTTCCAGTAATAGGTCTTGTCAGCCTTGATCGAAATCGTCAGCACCTGAGTGTTGTTGTCCTGCGGCAAGGCTTCGCTGGAAACCTTGGGCAGATCCACTTTCACGCCCTGATTGAGCATCGGCGCGGTCACCATGAAGATGACCAGCAGTACCAGCATCACGTCGATGTAGGGCACTACGTTCATCTCGGCGACCGGCTTGCGCTTGTTTCGGGCTCGAGCGATTAAAGCCATCGGGAAATACCTGCTTATTCTTCGCTGGTGTGCACTTTGCGGTGCAGGATCGCCTGGAATTCATCGGCGAAGGTGTAGTAGCGGCTCAGCAAGGTTTCGCTGCGGGCAGAGAAACGGTTGTAAGCGATAACGGCCGGGATCGCGGCAAACAGGCCGATCGCCGTGGCGATCAGGGCTTCGGCGATACCCGGAGCCACGGTGGCCAGGGTCGCTTGCTGGGCGCTGGCCAGACCGCGGAAGGAGTTCATGATGCCCCATACAGTACCGAACAGACCGATGTACGGGCTGACCGAACCGACAGTGGCGAGGAACGGCAGGCTCTGTTCCAGTTTCTCTTCTTCGCGGGAGATGGCGACGCGCATGGCACGGGCCACGCCTTCCATCACCGCTTCAGGATCGACGCCAGGCTGCTGACGCAGACGGGAGAATTCCTTGAAACCGGCACGGAAGATCTGCTCCACACCCGAATCCGGGTCCGGGTTGCTGCCCGCCTGACGGTACAGCTTGGACAGGTCGATGCCCGACCAGAAGCGCTCCTCGAAGCTCTCCAGGGCGCGTCGACCGGCACGCAGCAGGTTGCTGCGCTGAAAGATCATGATCCATGAGGTCACCGATGCGGCCACCAGAGTCAACATTACCAACTGCACCACGATGCTGGCATTGCTGACCAGGCTCCACATGGAGGAATGGTCGACGACGTTAGCTTCCACGCTTTATCTCCTGCTTAGAGTGTGTACCCGGACCGACCGCGTCGGCGAAGGCCGCACGCAGATCATCGGGAAGGGCCCGGGGTTTCAAACTGTTAGTGCGCACACAGGCCACCAAAAACTGCCCTTCACAGAGCAGCACATTATCCGTTGCCCGCCTGACCTGCTGTTTGAAGCGCAGGCTGGCACGGTTCAATTCGATTACATCAGCGCTTACCAGCAGTTCATCGTCCAGTCGCGCCGGCGCGTGATAACGCGCTTCGCTGGAATGCACGACGAACAACAGGTCCTCCCCTGCCAGCTGCGATTGGGCAAAGCCCAGCTCGCGGAGCCGCTCGGTTCGAGCCCGTTCCATAAACTTGAGGTAATTAACGTAATACACGATGCCGCCCGCATCGGTGTCCTCGTAATAAACGCGACAACGATGTGCGAACGGCTCAAGCCCGTTTTGCGCGCGCATACTCTAGTGCTTACTCCTCAGGTTGCCAATCCGGCCAGACAACTGTTTTTCATTGATTCGCGGCTTTACCGCAAAAGTACCGTCCTCTGACAGTACAAACCCTGAATAAATCGCCAAAAAATGTGTATCAGTCGTCGACGGCATCGAGAAACTCGTCTGCCACGGGCATTTCGCCCATTCGTGACGGAATGTTTAAACCGAAGTGCAGATAGGCATGTCGCGTCACCACCCGGCCCCGCGGCGTGCGCATGATGTAGCCCTGCTGAATCAGATACGGCTCCAGCACATCTTCGATGGTGTGGCGCTCTTCGCTGATGGCAGCGGCGAGGCTGTCGACCCCCACCGGACCGCCATCGAACTTCTCGATCATGGTCAGCAACAGACGCCGGTCCTGATGATCGAAACCATGTTCGTCGACATCCAGCAGGTTCAACGCCAGGTCCGCCACTGCTTTGGTGATATGCCCCTTGGCCCGCACTTCGGCGAAATCGCGCACCCGGCGCAACAGCCGGTTGGCGATTCGCGGCGTCCCGCGAGCCCGGCGTGCCACTTCAAAGGCGCCGTCCGGATCGAGCGGCAAGCCGAGAATGTTCGCCGAGCGACTGACAATGGTCGACAGGTCAGCGGTGCTGTAGAACTCAAGACGCTGGACGATACCGAAACGGTCACGCAACGGATTGGTCAGCATGCCGGCCCGGGTGGTTGCACCCACCAGCGTAAACGGTGGCAAATCGAGTTTGATCGAACGCGCCGCCGGTCCTTCACCGATCATGATATCGAGCTGGAAGTCTTCCATCGCCGGGTACAGCACCTCTTCAACGATCGGCGACAGGCGATGGATTTCGTCGATGAACAACACGTCGTGCGGTTCAAGGTTGGTCAGCAGCGCGGCGAGATCGCCGGGACGCTCGAGCACCGGGCCCGACGTGCTTTTGATCGACACGCCCATTTCCTGGGCGATGATGTTGGCCAGCGTGGTCTTGCCCAGCCCCGGCGGGCCAAAAATCAACGTATGGTCGAGGGATTCGTTTCGGCCACGGGCAGCCTGAATGAACAGCTCCATCTGCTCGCGTACCGTCGGCTGGCCTATATAGTCGGCCAGACTGACCGGGCGGATGGCCCGGTCCTGGACTTCTTCGCGCTCGCGCGGACTGTGCGCGGCGGCGATCAGACGATCAGCTTCAATCACTTAAATCATTCCCTTCAGGGCGCGGCGGATCATGTCTTCACTGCTCAAATTCTTGTCCTTGATCGCGGAAATCGCCTTGCTCGCTTCCTGCGGCTTGTAACCC
>NZ_QAIU01000651.1:1230-14285 GCF_003061205.1 Pseudomonas sp. HMWF006 | reverse complement strand
GGAAATCAGCGCGCTGACCGCGTCGTTTTCGGCGGTATTGACCGGCGCCGGGCCGTCAGGCTGGTTCGGCACCAGAGCAAACATCGCCGGCGAGGTTTCCCAGGCCTTGAAGCGATCCTTCAGTTCGACCAGCAAACGTTCGGCAGTCTTCTTGCCAACCCCCGGCACCTTGGTCAACGCCGAGGTGTCTTGCGACTGCACACAGCGAATCAGCTCGTCGACTTCCAGGCTCGACATCAGTGCCAGCGCCAGCTTCGGCCCGACACCATTGAGACGGATCAACTCGCGAAAAAAGTCTCGCTCACGCTTGCCGGCAAAACCATAGAGTAACTGCGCGTCTTCGCGTACGACCAAATGGGTATGCAGGGTCAGCGGTTCACCGACCGACGGCAGGCGATAAAGGGTGGTCATGGGCACTTCCAGCTCATACCCAAGGCCGTTTACATCCAGAATCAGGTGCGGCGGCTGCTTCTCAGCCAGAGTACCGCGCAAGCGTCCAATCACGTTTCAGATCCTTGAGCACTGGCCAGCCGGGGGCTGGCGACTGTTGGAATGCGGGTTGCGTGCCGACAACCCAGGGGCGCTATCCGCATTCCGGAAAAATTGATGCTGATGCTATCAGAGACGCAAGCGCCCGCCACGACTGCGTGCGGCGCCCAGACCGTGAGGCAACAGACTGGAGCGGGTGTGCGCGTGACAAATGGCGATCGCCAGGGCATCCGAAGCATCGATCTGCGGTTTGCTGGTCAGTTTCAGCATGTGCATGACCATCATCTGCACTTGTTCTTTATTAGCCGCCCCGGTGCCGACCACGGCTTGCTTGACCTGTGTTGCAGTGTACTCGGCAATCTCCAGGCACTCTTCAGCGCCCGCCACAATAGCAGCCCCGCGGGCCTGTCCCAGCTTCAGCGCTGAATCGGCATTTTTTGCCATGAACACTTTTTCGATGCCCATGGTCACCGGACCGTAGGTCTGAATGATTTCACGCACGCCGCGATAGACGATCTGCAGACGCTCATGCAGCTCGCCGGCGCCGGTGCGGATACAGCCCGAGGCCACGTAGATACAGCCACCGCGCCCGGTATCGCGAACAATCCCGTAACCGGTGATGCGCGAGCCGGGGTCGATACCAAGAATTAAAGTCATAGGCCTGCTGGTTCGAAATAACACAAAAACAAATGTGGGAGCTGGCTTGCCAGCGATGACGGAGTGTCAAGCGCCATCATTACCTGATGGGTCGACGCCATCGCTGGCAAGCCAGCTCCCACATTCAAGCCTAGTCGCTCTTAACCGAGCTGAGCGGCCACGTCTTCCGGAATGTCCGCATTGGAATAGACGTTCTGCACATCATCGAGGTCCTCAAGCATGTCGATCATCTTGAGCACCTTCTCCGCGCCTTCCAGATCCAGCTCGGCACTGGTGGTCGGCTGCATCACGATTTCCGCGTCATCGCCCTTGAACCCGGCCGCTTCCAGCGCGTTGCGCACGGCGTAGAAGCTGGTGAAAGAGGTGAACACGTCGATCGAACCGTCGTCGTGGGTCACCACGTCGTCGGCATCGGCTTCCAGCGCCGCTTCGGTCAAGGCATCCTCGTCAACGCCCGGCGCGAAGCTGATCTGGCCCTTGCGTTCGAACAGGTAGGCCACCGAACCGTCGGTGCCAAGGTTGCCCCCGCATTTGCTGAACGCATGGCGCACGGCGGCGGCAGTACGGTTGCGGTTGTCGGTCATGCACTCGACCATCACCGCCACACCGCCCGGGCCGTACCCTTCGTAGGTCAGCTCCTCGACGTTGTCCGCTTCGGTCGCACCGGCGCCACGGGCCACGGCGCGGTCGATGATGTCGCGGCTCATGTTTGCACCCAGCGCCTTGTCCAGGGCCAGACGCAGACGCGGGTTGGAACCCGGATCGCCGCCGCCCTGACGGGCGGCAACGGTCAGTTCACGGATCCACTTGGTGAAAATCTTGCCTCTCTTGGCATCCTGACGTTCTTTGCGGTGCTTGATGTTCGCCCACTTGGAATGACCTGCCATAACTCGCTCCGAATTCTCTTTGAAACGTTGCCCGCCGCGCGAAACTGCGCTGGCCGGCAAACAAAAAAATCTCGACCTGCTCTCTCTGGAAAGAAAAAAGGCGCATCCGAAGATGCGCCTTCAGGCCCGTCTTACTCAGCCTTTGGCGTTTCGCGCAAACGGATGTGCAGTTCGCGCAGCGCCTTGGCATCCACCACACCCGGTGCTTGCGTCATGACGTCGGCAGCGCTCTGGGTTTTCGGGAAGGCGATCACTTCACGGATCGACTGGGCGCCGGTCATCAGCATCACCAGACGATCCAGACCGAAGGCCAGACCACCGTGCGGCGGTGCACCGTACTTCAGCGCGTCGAGCAGGAAGCCGAATTTCTCTTCCTGTTCTGCTTCATTGATACCCAGCAGGCGGAACACCGCTTGCTGCATTTCCTTGCGGTGGATACGGATCGAACCGCCACCCAGCTCAGTGCCGTTCAAAACCATGTCGTACGCACGGGACAGTGCGCCGGCCGGATTGGCTTCCAGTTCTTCAGGAGAGCACTTCGGCGCAGTGAACGGGTGGTGCAGGGCCGAGAAGCTGCCGTCGTCGTTTTCTTCGAACATCGGGAAATCAACGACCCACATCGGTGCCCACTTGCAGGTCAGCAGGTCCAGATCGTGACCGAGCTTGATCCGCAGCGCGCCCAGGGCTTCGCTGACGATCTTGGCCTTGTCGGCGCCGAAGAACACGATGTCGCCATCGACAGCACCGACGCGATCAAGGATCACGTTCAGCTTGTCTTCAGGGATGTTCTTCACGATCGGCGACTGCAGGCCTTCAACACCGGCAGCACGCTCGTTGACCTTGATGTACGCCAGGCCCTTGGCACCGTAGATGCCGACGAACTTGGTGTAGTCGTCGATCTGCTTGCGCGGCATGCTCGCGCCGCCTGGAACGCGCAGTGCGGCGATACGGCATTTCGGATCGTTGGCCGGGCCGCTGAAGACCTTGAATTCAACTTCTTTGAGTTGATCGGCAACATCGACCAGTTCCAGCGGGTTACGCAGGTCCGGCTTGTCGGAGCCGTAACGACGCATGGCTTCTTCGAAGGTCATGTGCGGGAATTCGCCGAATTCCAGATCCAGCACTTCCTTGAACAGGTTGCGGATCATGCCTTCGGTCAGGCCCATGATGTCTTTTTCGTCGAGGAAGCTGGTCTCGATGTCGATCTGAGTGAACTCAGGCTGACGGTCGGCACGCAGGTCTTCGTCGCGGAAGCACTTGGCGATCTGGTAGTAGCGGTCGAAGCCGGCGACCATCAGCAGTTGCTTGAACAGCTGCGGCGATTGCGGCAGGGCGAAGAACGAACCGGCGTGAGTACGGCTTGGCACCAGATAGTCACGGGCGCCTTCTGGCGTTGCGCGAGTCAGGATCGGCGTTTCCACGTCAAGGAAGCCGTTCTCGTCGAGGTAGCGACGAATGCTGGTGGTCATGCGCGAACGCAGACGCAGCTTCTCGGCCATTTCCGGACGACGCAGGTCGAGGAAACGATAGCGCAGGCGGGTTTCTTCGCCGACGTCGGAGTATTCGTTGAGCGGGAACGGCGGGGTTTCCGACTCGTTCAGCACTTCCAGCTCGTAACCCAGCACTTCGATCATGCCCGACGCCATGTTGGCGTTGGTCGCGCCGGCCGGACGCAGACGCACTTTACCGGTGATCTTCACCACGTACTCGCTGCGCACACGGTCAGCGGCGGCGAAGCTCTCGGCGCGATCCGGGTCAAACACCACCTGAGCCAGACCATCACGGTCACGGATATCGAGGAAAATCACCCCGCCGTGGTCGCGGCGACGGTGAACCCATCCGCAAAGGGTAATTTCCTGGCCTTCCAGGCTTTCATTCAGTTGGCCGCAATAGTGGCTGCGCATCATGGTAGTGGTTCGCTTCTCGTAATTCGAAATTCGGTGGAGATCCCGCCGCACTCAAGCATTGTGCGACATGTAGAAACTCACGCGTGTCGTTCGACCTGGGCCTGAACCCTAGTCAGATTTGTCGCCACCGGCCAGATTCTTCTTGGCGCCGGTCTTGAAATCGGTTTCGTACCAACCGCTGCCGCTGAGGCGAAAGCCTGGCATGGACAGCTGTTTCCGGAGCTCTGGCGCCTGGCAGGCAGGGCAGTCGACCAGCGGTGCCTCGCTGATCTTTTGAATGGCTTCCAACTGATGACCACAGGAAGCACATTGGTAATCGTACATCGGCATGGGGGTGTCTCGGCGATCAGATTGCCACCGCGCGCAGGGCTTTGCGGCGAAAGAGCGGGATTATATCCATTAAATGCGGCCTGTGCAGCCGTAAGACTGCACAGGCCGCGACCTTACGGACGACCGCCGTTTTCAAAGCGCAATGGCGGGCGCCTTCTCCTTGGCGCCGTTCATCACGCACACGACCCGAACCAGCGCACTGAAGTTTTTCACCCCCCCGTGACGCAATTGCACTTCGCGATCGACGCGGGACAACAGTGAACTGACCGAACAACGATTGTCGGCGGCCATCTGGCCGAGGATGTTCCAGTAGACCTGCTCCAGTCTCAGGCAGGTCGCATAACCATTCAAACGAACGGACCGGGATAACGGCCGGATCAATGACATGTCGAATTCATTGACGAACGAATCGACTCTCAACGCATGAGGCACGCCAGTATGGCTGTCGCCTCGCCTGTCTCCATCTACCATATCGGTGACACTCCTTTGTCATCTCTGCCTGCTGTGAAAGTCACTCCCTGTGGCCTTCATAAAAGCGCAGACGCAAAGTTATATCCAGATGACTTATTGACCATCAACGTAGGATAAGCCAACGACAGCAGTAAGATTGCGGACAGCGCGCGAGCAACCCTCAGGCCTGCCCGCGCGCGCCGTCGGTCAGGCCTCGAGCAAGGCGCGCAACATCCATGCAGTTTTCTCATGCACTTGCATACGCTGGGTCAACAAGTCGGCCGTCGGCTCGTCGCTGACCTTGTCCAGCAGCGGAAAAATGCCGCGCGCGGTGCGGGTCACGGCTTCCTGTCCCTCGACCAGTTGTTTGATCATGGCCTCCGCGCTCGGGACCCCCTCCTCCTCCTTGATAGAAGAAAGACGTGCGTAAGTGGCATAGGCGCCCGGCGCCGGGAACCCCAGGGCCCGGATACGCTCGGCGATCAAGTCCACGGCCAGCGCCAGTTCGTTGTATTGCTCTTCGAACATCAAATGCAGCGTACGGAACATGGGACCGGTCACGTTCCAGTGGAAGTTATGGGTTTTCAGATACAGCACGTAGGTGTCCGACAGCAGACGCGACAGCCCCTCAACGATGGACTTGCGATCCTCTTCACTGATACCGATATCGATTGCCATGTTTACCCCCTAACGGCGATTGAATTCATCCAACAGGTGCAGACCCACTCTAGCAAGGCTATTGACGGCCCGCAGCCCTGATCGGGTGCACAGCCTGCGACAAATCGACCGTCGCCATGCCGCCGGCCGGGCTGATTTGAGTAGCCGCAGGCTTTGCTGTTAAATAGGCAGTGTGTCGCCACGCCCCATTTTTCGGGGCGTGGCGCATAGGCTGATGCCGTGTACGTGCCTACCGCCTCTTTATTTTGTTCGAAGCGAACCGTGCGCCTTCAGCTCTTCCTTGTGAGCCGTCATAAAACGTGAGCCAATCAAAATGTTGAAAATCGTCCACCTGCTAATGGGCGCAGCGGCATTGCTGCTGTCGTTCATCCCTAGCTTGAAATCCGAAGCTGTTCCCTACCTGCAACAACCCGATGCACTTTACCTGGCCTTTTTCGGCCTGCTGAACCTGCTTCTCGCCCCAGTGATCCCGTACTGGAACAAGGGCCCGCGTCAGCATCTGCAAAACCTGGTCAGCGCGCTTCTGATCCTGACCGTCGTCCTGCAAACGCTGACCCTGATCGCGCCGATGCCTGTCATCGCCGGCCAGCCAGCCGTGCTGTTCAGCCTGGCTATTGCCCTGGTGGCCGTGATCCTGCACCTGGCCGTCAGCTTCTATAAGTCTTCACCTGCCGCCGCGCCAACCAGCTACGACATGAGCAACCGCGATACCGGCACCGTCAAGTGGTTCAACACTTCCAAAGGCTTCGGCTTTATCTCCCGGGATTCCGGCGATGATATTTTCGTGCACTTTCGCGCCATCCGTGGCGAAGGCCACCGCGTTCTGGTCGAAGGCCAGCGCGTGGAGTTCTCGGTGATGAACCGGGACAAGGGTCTGCAAGCCGAAGACGTGATCGCCGCTCTGCCGCGTCGCTGATCCAAAGCAAAAAAACCGCGAACAGCCTGAGCTGTGCGCGGTTTTTTTTATGCCTGGAGAAAAGCTCCCGGCTCAATAGTGTGGCGGCGGCGCCTCTTCCTCGAACGATTCGAACTGCCCGACCATCTCCTCCTGACGCTTGAGCAATGCGGCCATCTGCAATTGCAGCCGCTCGACTACCCGCTGCTGTGCCACCAGGACGTCGTTCAACGCCTGAATGGTGTCATCCTGAAAGGCCAGACGGCTTTCCAGATCGGTAACGCGTTGTTCCAGGCTCATGATTCAGCCCTCCAGAAACGTGAAATCTTCGGTCAGCACCAGGCGCAGGCGCTCGCGAATCGCGGCCACCTGCCCGGCGCTGTAAGGTCTGGCCGGGTGCTTGCCCCAGACCGGCGCCGGCCATGCGGCGTCGTCGCGCTTACGCACAATCACATGCATGTGCAACTGACTGACGACGTTCCCCAGGGTCGCCACGTTCAACTTGTCGGCGTCGAACGAATCCTTGAGCAACTCGGCCAGCGTGGTGGTTTCCTGCCACAGTTGCTGCTGGTCGGCGACATCCAACTGAAACAACTCGCTGATATCGTCACGACGAGGCACCAGGATGAACCACGGGTAGTTGGCGTCATTGGACAGCAGCAGCCGGCACAGCGGAAAGTCACCGATGACCAGCGTGTCCTGTTGAAGTCGTGAATCTAAAGCAAACACTGCGCGCACTCCCGGCTGATCGACATTATTCAGCTTAGCGGCCCTTCTCGCGAAAGACGCACCAAGCGACAGGACAGCAGCATACCTGCGATTGCGCCGACCTTCACGAAGGCTATGATCGTGAACGCTGCGCCCGCCCCGGCATGGAACATTTATCGAGGCCGCGCACCAGTACAGCACCCATATCGGTTTCAAAAGCAAGGAAATGACTGAAAAACCCGGCTGCGCTCAGCCTCCAGTCCGATCTCAACTGTATGAATCCGGAACAGCTGTAAAATTTTTTGCACCAAAACCGCACAGTGCGTCTACGCTAAGTGCGTCGGGCATCCGCCAAATACTCACTTGCGGGGTGAACCGGTAACGTTTTTGGTTGTCACGCGCACTTTACGGTGCGGCAACACCATAGAAGGAAAGGCGTCAAGCACTGAAAAAATCGGGCTTGAAGCCTAGGTTTCACAAGGTTTTCACATGCTCAAGCGGGTGTTCAGAAAAATA
Organism: Pseudomonas sp. HMWF006; assembly: GCF_003061205.1. Classification (NCBI taxonomy): domain Bacteria; kingdom Pseudomonadati; phylum Pseudomonadota; class Gammaproteobacteria; order Pseudomonadales; family Pseudomonadaceae; genus Pseudomonas; species Pseudomonas sp. HMWF006. The sequence continues at coordinate 6,768 of NZ_QAIU01000651.1, read as the reverse complement.
ACCGCAGCAAAATTGCGGTTTGTGCACGCTTGTTGCATTCATACCCATATGGACTATAAGCGCACCACTGGAAGTGGATGCCTTAAGCCCCATAAGAACAGTGGCAGGGTTGCCCGATGGAGATTCAAGTGTTTTGCCAGGGACTCTTTTTTACCGATGCTGAAGGCAAAAAAAACAGCGAGAAAGTTGTCAGTCCGGCTGCGTCGGTACTGTGAATTTGCGACATCCACCACGCCATCTGCGACAACGTCGTAAAGATGCTGAAAGGTTGGATCAGCAAGTATCGCCAACATTGTCGGCGTGATATAAGTTTGCGCCGACACAAAAAGAAAGAGCCGCCCAGATAATAAAACAGGTGGGACGGCAGTACTCTTCTAAAACCAAAGGAGCAAATCACGATGCGCGTGATGAAGTGGAGCATGATCGCACTGGCAGTTGCAGCAGCAGCCAGTACTCAAGTGGCTACGGCCGCCCCGTTTGTTAGTGACCAGGCAGAAGCCAAAGGCTTTGTTGAAGACGCCAAGCTGACCGAAACGTTGAAGAACTACTACTTCAACCGTGACCGGAAAAACGATTCCAACGATCAAATAGACTGGACACAGGGTTTCCTGGGCAACTTCAGCTCTGGCTACACCCAAGGTACTGTCGGTGTTGGTGTTGATGCATTCGGTTACCTGGGCATCAAACTGGATGGCGGCGACGGCACCGCCGGTTCGGGCAACACCAGCGTCGACTCCCAGGGCCGCGTCCAGAACAACATGGGCAAAGCCGGTGCAGCGATCAAGGCGCGCATCTCCAAAACCGAGCTGAAATTCGGTGAGTTCCAGCCAAGCACCTCTCCAGTATTCGCTGTCGGCGGCTCGCGTCTGATTCCTCAGACCGCTACCGGCTTCCAACTGCAGAGCAGCGAAGTCCAGAACCTGGACCTGGAAGCAGGTCACTTCTACTCGGCCTCCAGCCAGGACGAGATGAACAGCGACGGCGAACTGCACTCGCAATACTCCAGCACCACCCGTAACCCTGTTACCGGCAAGACCATGGACTTCGCCGGCGGCAAGTACGGCATCACCGACAACCTGAGCGTGTCGCTCTACGGTTCGAAGTTCAAGGACATCTGGAACCAGTACTACTCCAACGTGAACCTCACCACTCCGATCAGTGGTGATACTTCGCTCAACACCGACTTCAACATTTACCGCACCACCGATACTGGCCAATCGAAAGCCGGTGACATAAGCAACACCACGTTCTCCCTGGCGACTGCGCTTTCGTTCCTGAAAGCACACACCGTTACTCTGGCCTTCCAGAAGGTCAATGGTGATACGCCATTCGACTACGTCGGTGTGGGTGACAACAACCGTGGTGGCGACTCGATCTTCCTTGCCAACTCCATCCAGTACTCCGACTTCAACGGTCCGAACGAGAAGTCTGCACAGGTTCGTTACGACCTGAAAATGGCCGAGTACGGTGTACCGGGTCTGAGCTTCATGGCTCGCTATGTTAAAGGCTGGGATATCGACGGCGACAAAATGGCGATTGACAGCCCATACCGTTCGTACGGTTACGGTGAAGATGGCAAACATCACGAAACCAACCTTGAAGCCAAGTACGTAGTTCAGAGCGGCCCGGCCAAAGATCTGTCCTTCCGTATCCGTCAGGCATGGCACCGTGGCAACACCGACCAGGCTGAAGGCAATATCAACGAGTTCCGTCTGATCACCGAGTACCCACTGAACATCTTGTAATCGTCAGTGATTAGTTTGGTTGAATGAAAAAGGCCCATCTTCGGATGGGCCTTTTTTGTTATCTGTCACTTGTAATAAATGCCTGACCAACAAGTCAGGCACTTAATTAGCAACCTATCATTACACCGCCGATTCCTGAACCACACGAATCACACGCTGTGGAAACGGAATATCAATACCGGCTGTCTTTAAACGATCACGCGACTGCTCGTTAAACATGAACAGCACATCCCAGTAGTCTGCGGTTTTCACCCAGACACGCAGGGATACAGTGATTGAACTGTCACCCAGTGTCGAAATCACGGCTTGCGGCGCAGGATCCTGCAGCACACGCTCATCTTTGGCCAGATCCAGCAGCACCTGACGGGCCTTTTGCAGATCGGCTTCGTAATCGACACCCACATCGAATACCACTTTGCGGGTTGGCTGACGATTGGTGTTGGTGATGATGCCGTTCGACAGGTTGCCATTCGGCACGATGATGGTCTTGTTGTCGCCGGTACGCAGCACGGTGTGGAAAATCTGGATGCTGTCGACCGTACCCGACACGCCCTGCGCTTCGATCCAGTCACCGATGCGGAACGGGCGGAACAGCAGAATCAGCACGCCGCCGGCGAAGTTCGCCAGGCTGCCCTGCAATGCCAGGCCGATGGCCAGGCCCGCCGCACCAATCGCGGCAACGAACGAGGTGGTTTCAACACCGATCATCGAGGCCACGCTGACGATCAGCAACACCTTGAGAATGATGTTCGCCAGGCTGCTGATGAAGCCTTGCAGCGCCAGGTCAGCATTGCGCAGGGCCAGCAGACCGCCGAGCTTTTGCGTGACCTTGTTGATCAACCACCAGCCGATCGCCAGGGTAATCACCGCCAGCAACACGCGGCTGCCGTATTCCATGATCATCGGAATCCACGCTTGGGATGCCTTGACCAGGTTGTCTACCTCAGCATTCAAATCCATCTTCTATCTCCTGATTTCCGGCTACCCGGCCTGTAAAAAATCAACGGCAGAAAGACTGAACCTGTTGGGGCTCAATCGTTTCTGCCGCTGCTGGGCCCTCGGACGTTGAAAACGCCGAGAGGTTCCCCGACCGGAAAGCTTAGTCGCGGAAATTGTTGAATTGCAGTGGCATGCCGAATTCCTTGGCACGCAGGGCCGCGATGGCTTCCTGCAGGTCGTCGCGCTTCTTGCCGGTCACACGCACCTGCTCGCCCTGGATGGCGGCCTGAACCTTGAGCTTGGCGTCCTTGATGTGCGCGACGATCTTCTTCGCCAGCTCCTTGTCGATGCCTTCCTTGAGGATGGCGTCCTGCTTCATCAGCTTGCCCGAGGCGTAAGCGTCTTTGACTTCCAGGCACTGCACATCAATCTTGCGCTTGGTCAGGGCCAGCTTCAGGATCTCGATCATCGCTTCCAGCTGGAACCCGGCTTCAGCGGTCAGGTTGACGGTCAGGTCCTTTTCCTTGAACTCGAAGCTGCCTTTGCCTTTCAGGTCATAACGACGATCGAGTTCCTTCACGGCGTTCTCGACCGCGTTGGTCAGCTCGTGTTTGTCCAGTTCGGATACCACGTCGAACGACGGCATGTAATCTCTCCAATAAAAAGGCGCGCCCGATGAGGATGGAGCGCGCTTGGCTTGCGGTTAAAATCGGGCTCATTATAACGGGTCTTTTCCCACCGATACGGCGAGCCTTGCATGCCAGTACCTTACCGAGTGAAAAACTGATGTCCACCCCCTGGCACGTTCTCGGCGCCGGCAGCCTCGGCACGCTATGGGCCACCCGCCTGGCCCGGGCGGGGCTGGCGGTGCGGCTGATCGTGCGTGATGCCGAGCGTTTGCGCAGCTATAACGCAGCCGGCGGCCTGACGCTGGTCGAACACGGCGAAGCCAACACCTATGCCGTCCCCGCGCAAACGACCGACGACCCAGAGCCGATCCGCCGCCTGCTCGTGGCGTGCAAGGCATACGACGCCGAAAACGCCGTCGCCGGCCTCGCTTCACGCCTGACAGCCGACGCTGAACTGATCTTGCTGCAAAACGGCCTCGGCAGTCAGGACGCCGTCGCCAACCGCGTCCCGCAGGCACGCTGCATCAGCGCCTCGAGCACCGAAGGCGCCTTTCGCGACGGCGACTGGCGGGTGGTGTTTGCCGGTCACGGCTACACCTGGCTCGGCGACGTCGCGCATGCGGTGGCGCCGATCTGGCTGGATGATCTGGACGCGGCGAAAATCCCTCATGAGTGGAGCACCGATATCCTCACCCGGCTGTGGCGCAAGCTGGCGCTCAACTGTGCGATCAACCCGCTGACCGTGCTGCATGACTGCAGTAACGGTGGATTGCAGGCGCATCACTGTGAAGTCGCTATCCTGTGCGCGGAACTGACCGAGTTACTGCAGCGCTGCGGCCAACCGGCAGCGGCAGACAACCTGCAACAGGAAGTCGAGCGGGTGATCCTGGCCACCGCGGCCAATTACTCTTCGATGTATCAGGACGTGGCCAGCCGACGCCGTACCGAAATCAGTTATCTATTGGGCCACGCCTGCAAAGTTGCCACGCGCCATCAACTGCACTTGCCCCATCTCAATCAGTTGCAAGTGCGCCTGGTCGCTCATCTGCACAGCCTTGGATTGCCCAGCGACTGAGCACCCGCTACGCTGACCGCTTGTTCCTTTGCTGCGATTACTCTGATGCCATTGCGCCAGCGCCTTGAAAACCTGCCGGTCGGCCAGAAACTGCTGGCCGCCCTGCTGGTGCTGTTGACCACTGTCCTGCTGGTTGCCAACCTGACGTTCATCAGTGCCGCCTACTACATCTCCCAGGAAAGCATGGCGCCGCAGGCACTGCAGACCATCGGCCGGCTGATTTCCAACCCCAGCCTGGTGTCACAAGCCCTGGAATCGCCGCAAAGCGCCGAGCGCCTGCTCAAGGAACTCGACAGCTATTCTCCGCTGCGCGCCGCCGCGCTGTATGACGGCAAAGGCGAACGGCTCGCGCAGATGCAACGCGGCGACAAACTCAACTTGCCGGAACGTTACCGGCACATCGAAGCCTGGCAACTCACCGAGTTTCGCAGTAACCAGTTGATCACCCTGCCCCGCCCCGGTACCGCACCGGGCCATTTGCTACTGGTCGCGAGCAGCGAGCTGCCGATGGCGTTCTACACTGGCACGTTGACTGCGAGCCTCGGCATCCTGATCTTCAGTGTGCTGCTGTGGCTGGTGATTGCCCGGCAGATCAAACGCCTGATCACCCATCCGATTCATCAACTTGAAGAGTTGTCGCGCCAGGTGACCCGCGAGGAAAACTATGCCCTGCGCGCCTCACGGGGCAACCACGACGAAATCGGCAGCCTCGCGGAAGCGTTCAACACCATGCTGTCGCGCATCGAAGCCCGTGAGCAACAGCTCAAGCGTGCGCGCGATGACTCGCAAGCCGCCTACGATCAGGCGCAGGGGCTTGCCGAGGAAACCCGCCACACCAACCGCAAACTGGAACTGGAAGTCCAGGTGCGCAGCAAGATCGAGAAGAAGCTCACCGGCTTCCAGAACTACCTCAACAGCATCATCGACTCGATGCCCTCGGCACTGATCGCCCTCGACGAACAGCTTTATGTCACCCAGTGGAACCAGGAGGCCAGTGCGCTTTCCGGTACACGCCTGGACGAAGCGCTGAACCAGCCGATCTTCCTCGCGTTCGAGCCACTCAAGCCATTTCTGCCACAACTCAAGCAGACTGTGGAAGAACACACCGTGGCGAAAATCGAGCGGGTGACCTGGTTCAAGGACGACGAAC
>NZ_QAIU01000651.1:379-1208 GCF_003061205.1 Pseudomonas sp. HMWF006 | reverse complement strand
ATCCTGCACAACGTGCAGAACATTCGTCGGCGGCTGTCGGCGGACCTGCCGAAGAACCTCGAAACCGCCGAGCAACTGGGCATCGATCTGGACACGGTCAACCGTTACTTGCAGGGCCGGGAGGTCCCGCAGTTGCTCGACGGCATTCAACAGGCCGGCGCACGGGCCGCGAAGATCGTCACCCATATGCTCAGCTTCAGCCGTCGCAGCACCCGGCAAATGGCGCCATGCGATCTGCCGGCGCTGATTGATCAGGCCGTGGAAATCGCCGGCAACGACTTCGACCTGGCCATCGGCTTCGACTTCAAGGGGCAGGCGATCATCCGTCAATTCGACCCGGCCCTCGGTCCGGTGCCTGGCACCGCCAACGAGCTGGAGCAAGTGTTGCTCAACCTGCTGAAAAACGCCGCGCAGGCCATTCACCAGCGCGAAGATGACAGCGAGCCCGGGCGGATCATCCTGCGCACCCGGCTCAATCCGCCGTGGGCCGAGATTCAGGTCGAAGACAACGGGATCGGCATGAGCGAGAGCGTGCGCAAACGCACGTTCGAGCCGTTCTTCACCACCAAGGAAATCGGCCAGGGCACGGGGCTGGGTTTGTCGGTGTCGTATTTCATCATCACCAACAACCACAAAGGCCAGATGGAAGTGCAATCGGCGCCCGGCCAGGGCACCTGCTTCACCCTGCGCCTGCCGCTGGCGCAACCTGCGCCGATAGCGGCCGAAAACAATCAACTACCGAGGTAAAGCATGGGCTTTCGCTTGTCGAAGATTTACACCCGCACCGGCGACACAGGCGAAACTGGCCTGGGCGATGGACGTCGCGTGC
>NZ_QAIU01000651.1:0-369 GCF_003061205.1 Pseudomonas sp. HMWF006 | reverse complement strand
GCCGAGCGCGAGGCCTGTCCGGGGCTGAACGAGCTGATCGAAGTGTTGGCGCCTTGTCAGCACCGGCTGTTCGATCTCGGCGGCGAGCTGGCGATGCCGGAATATCAGGCGTTGAATACGGCGGAAATCCAGCGTCTGGAAGCAGCGATTGATGTGTGGAATGAAGAATTGGGGCCGCTGGAGAACTTCATACTGCCCGGCGGTTCACTGCTGATTGCTCAGGCGCATGTGTGCCGGAGCCTGGCGCGCAGTGCCGAGCGACGCTGTCAGCATTTGAATGCGCTTGAGCCGTTGGCCGGGGTCGGCCTGGCGTATATCAATCGGTTGTCGGATTTGTTGTTCGTCGCGGCCAGGTTGATTGCGCGGCGG
>NZ_QAIU01000650.1:144-2057 GCF_003061205.1 Pseudomonas sp. HMWF006 | reverse complement strand
CTGTACGGTCAGGTCGGCGTATCTCTGCAGCATCCCCCGATCAGTCCCCTTTCCCTTTGGGAGGAGGGAGAGGCAGCCAACCGGCGTGTAATAAGCTTTCCGCCGACTTGAAATACCGAGTCGATTAAGGATTCGGCGTTGTACGGTCAGGTCGGCGTATCTCTGCAGCATCCCTCGGTCAGTCCCCTCTCCCCCGGGAGAGGGCTAGGGTGAGGGGCTCTTTTGAGCTAATCCACCGAGCGCGGCAGTTGCAGGGTCACGCGCAACCCACCCTCACGCAGGTTCTGCAACGTCACCTCACCGCCATGGCTATGGGCGATGTTGCGCGCAATGCCCAAACCCAGACCATAGCCCTGCTGCTGCCCCGCCAGACGAAAGTGTGGCTCGAACACCTGCTCCAGCCGCTGCTCCGGCACACCCGGGCCTTCATCGTCGACGTGCAGGACAAACGCGCGCTCATCGTCGTCGATGTGCAGATGAGCGTTCTGCCCGTATTTCAACGCGTTGTCGATCAGGTTACCGATGCAGCGTTTCAGCGCCAAAGGCTTGCCCGGATACGTCGCCAGCGCCTTGCCTTGCTGGGTCACGCGGCCATTGCCGTTGGGCGCCAGATACGGCTCCACCAGGCAGTCGAGCACATGGTTCAGGTCCACCGGCTCGATGTTCTCGTGGATATCGGTGTCTTTCACGCACTGCAATGCGCCTTTGACCAGCAACTCCAGCTCATCCAGATCGCGGCCGAACTTGGCTTGCAGTTGCTCGTCCTCCAGCAGCTCGACGCGCAAGCGCAGGCGGGTGATCGGCGTGCGCAGATCATGGGAAATCGCACTGAACAACTGGCTGCGTTCGGTCAGGTAGCGGCTGATACGTTCGCGCATGGTGTTGAACGCACGGCCCACTTCCACCACTTCGCTGCCGCCGCCCTCGGCCACCGGTTCGACGTCGGCGCCCAGCGACAGATCCCGCGCCGCCCGCGCCAGGCGCTTGAGCGGCCGGCTCTGCCAGTGCACCAGCAGACCAATGAACAACAGCAAAAAGCCGCTGGTGAGCACGATGAACCATACCTGCTGCGCCGGCAGACCTTGTTCTTCAAGACTGGTGTAGGGCTCAGGCAACAGCGAGGCGATGTACAGCCATTCGCCCGGCGCCATCTGGATCTGCGTGACCAGCACTGGCGGGTTCACCGGTTCCAGGGTCAGCGCGTAATGCGCCCAGGAGCGTGGCAGTTCGTCGAGCTTCAGGCCGGCATTGAAGATGCGCAGATCTTCAGGACTGACGAAGGTCACCGAGATATCGGTGTCATTGCCCAGCGACTGGCGCAGCACTTCATCGACCGCTTTCATCACCGCGGCCTTGCGCGGGGTGACCGGCAGCACATCCATGCCCAGCGGTTTGTCGTTAAGCGTCACCACGAACCGCGTGCCGCCCATGCTGCGCAGTTGATCCAGCACCAGAGGCCGATAAGCCACCGGCAACGAGCGAAAGTAACTGACGCTGGCGGTCATCGAATGGGCGAGGCTGCGGGCGCTGGTGACCAGCCCTTCAAGCTGCGTGGCGCGCAGTTGCGAGACCCAGATCACACTGGACAACGTCTGTGCAAACAACACGGCGAGCAAGGTCAGCAGCAACATCCGCCCGAGCAGCGAACGCGGCACCGGCACCCTGGCAGCAAGTTTGCGCAGCGACTCAGTGACCATTGCCGGCAACCACGTTGGCTGCCAGTTGGTAGCCGCTGCCGCGTACGGTGCGAATCAGTCGTGGCGGTTTTTCCGTGTCGCGCAGGCGTTGGCGTAACCGGCTCACGGCCATGTCGACGATGCGATCGAGCGGCATCAGATCGCGGCCACGGGTGGCGTTACCGATGGTGTCGCGGTCGAGGATTTCCTGCGGGTGGTCGAGAAACAGCTTGAGCA
>NZ_QAIU01000650.1:0-134 GCF_003061205.1 Pseudomonas sp. HMWF006 | reverse complement strand
TCTGCAGCATCCCCCGATCAGTCCCCTCTCCCTTTGGGAGGAGGAAGAGGCAGCCAACCGAGGTGTAATAAGCTTCCGCCGACTTGAAATACCGAGTCGATTATGGATTCGGCGCTGTACGGTCAGGTCGGCGT
>NZ_QAIU01000083.1:0-11854 GCF_003061205.1 Pseudomonas sp. HMWF006 | reverse complement strand
CGTGAAGGCGGTCGTACCGTCGGCGCTGGCGTCGTAGCCAAAATCATCGAGTAATCTCTTTTATAGAGTCTGCTTGATGGATTGAAAAAGCCCCCGCTCAGCGGGGGCTTTTTTATTGGGTTGACACCTATCTGGGGCGTCTATAGAATTGCGCCTCCTTTTAACGGGCGTATTGCGCCCGGTGGGAATAGCAGCCGGAGTCTGAAATCCAATGCAAAATCAGCAAATCCGTATCAGGTTGAAGGCTTTCGACCATCGCCTGATCGACCAATCAACCCAGGAAATCGTGGAAACCGCGAAACGTACTGGTGCTCAAGTGCGTGGTCCAATTCCACTGCCTACCCGTAAAGAGCGGTTCACCGTTCTGGTTTCCCCGCACGTCAACAAAGACGCGCGTGACCAGTACGAAATCCGCACTCATAAGCGCGTTCTGGACATCGTCCAGCCAACGGATAAAACCGTTGATGCTCTTATGAAGCTTGATCTTGCGGCCGGTGTGGAAGTGCAGATCAGCCTCGGCTAAGACTCGGTCTTAGTCGTGTAACGCTCTGAAATGGGCGGCCATAGCGGGTGAAAGCCCCGTACACTCATGAGGTTTACAACATGACTATTGGTGTAGTCGGTCGTAAATGCGGTATGACCCGTATTTTCACCGAAGAAGGTGTCTCCATTCCGGTCACGGTCATTGAGATCGAGCCGAATCGCGTCACCCAGTTCAAAACTGAAGAGACCGATGGCTATCGTGCAGTGCAAGTCACTGTCGGCGAGCGTCGCGCTTCGCGTGTAACAGCAGCTCAGGCTGGCCACTTCGCTAAGGCGAACGTTGCCGCTGGTCGCACCACCATGGAATTCCGTCTTGAAGAAGGCGAGTACCAGGCTGGCGATCTGATCAACGCTGAAATCTTCGCCGCTGGTCAACTGGTTGATGTAACCGGTCAGTCCAAGGGTAAAGGCTTCCAGGGTACGATCAAGCGTTGGAATTTCCGCGGGCAAGATAACACCCACGGTAACTCCGTATCCCACCGCGTCCCAGGCTCTATCGGCCAGTGCCAGACTCCTGGTCGTGTATTCAAGGGCAAAAAAATGTCCGGTCATATGGGCGCTGAGCGCGTGACCGTGCAGTCCCTGGAAGTAGTGCGCGTGGACGCTGAACGCAATCTGTTGTTGGTCAAGGGCGCTGTTCCTGGCGCTACTGGCGGCAACCTGGTTGTACGTCCAGCAGCCAAGGCTCGCGGTTAAGGGGAAGCTGACATGCAATTAAATGTAAATGACGCTCAAGCGATCGAAGTTTCCGAACTGACATTTGGCGGCGAATTCAACGAGACGCTGGTTCACCAAGCAGTCGTGGCCTACATGGCCGGCGGCCGTCAAGGTAGCAAGCAGCAGAAGACCCGTTCCGACGTTCGTGGTGGCGGCAAGCGCCCATGGCGTCAGAAAGGTACTGGCCGTGCTCGTGCCGGTACTATCCGTAGCCCAATCTGGCGTGGCGGCGGTACCACTTTCGCAGCTCGTCCTCAGGATCACTCCCAGAAGCTGAACAAGAAGATGTATCGCGCAGCAATGCGTTCCATCCTTGCTGAGCTGGTGCGTACTGATCGTCTGGTCGTGGTTCAGGATTTCGCTGTTGAAACTCCGAAAACCAAAGATCTGCTGGGCAAGCTGAACAACATGAGCCTGACCGATGTTCTCATCGTGTCGGACGCTGTTGATCAGAACCTGTACCTGGCTGCTCGTAACCTGCCGCACGTAGATGTACGTGACGTTCAAGGTTCCGATCCAGTTAGTCTGATCGCATACGACAAGGTGTTGATCACCGTGTCGGCCGTGAAGAAATTCGAGGAGCTGCTGGGATGAACCAGGAACGCGTATTTAAAGTTCTGCTTGGCCCGCACGTTTCCGAGAAGGCTACGGTTCTGGCAGACAAGAAAGGCCAGTTCGTTTTCAAGGTTGCTACTGACGCAACCAAGCTGGAAATCAAGAAGGCCGTCGAAAGCCTGTTCAGCGTGAAAGTAGAGCGCGTCACTACCCTGAATGTTCTGGGTAAGAGCAAGCGCACTGCTCGCGGTCTGGGCAAGCGTAATGACTGGAAGAAGGCAGTTATCTCCCTTCAGCCAGGCCAAGATCTCGATTTCAGCAGCAGTGCTGAGTAAGGAAGGGGTGCATCATGGCAATCGTTAAATGCAAACCGACTTCCCCTGGCCGCCGTTTTGTGGTCAAGGTGGTCAACCAGGAGCTGCATAAAGGCGCTCCTCACGCACCGCTGCTCGAGAAAAAATCGAAGACTGGTGGTCGTAACAACAATGGCCGTATTACCACTCGTCACATCGGTGGTGGTCATAAGCAGCATTATCGTATGGTCGATTTCCGTCGCAACGACAAAGATGGCATCGTCGCCACTGTCGAGCGTATCGAATACGATCCAAACCGTACTGCTCACATCGCACTGCTCTGCTACGCAGACGGCGAGCGCCGCTACATCATCGCCCCTAAAGGCGTGAGTGCTGGCGACCAGCTGATCGCGGGCGCTCTGGCTCCAATCAAGCCAGGCAACGCTCTGCAACTGCGCAACATTCCAGTCGGTTCTACCGTACACGGCATCGAACTGAAGCCAGGTAAAGGTGCACAGATCGCTCGTTCCGCTGGTGCTTCGGCTCAGCTGATCGCTCGTGAAGGTGTCTACGTGACCCTGCGTCTGCGTTCCGGTGAAATGCGTAAAGTCCTGGCTGAATGCCGTGCGACCCTGGGTGAAGTCTCGAACTCCGAGCACAGCCTGCGTTCGCTGGGTAAAGCTGGTGCCAAACGCTGGCGTGGCGTTCGCCCAACCGTTCGTGGTGTTGCCATGAACCCGGTTGACCACCCACATGGTGGTGGTGAAGGTCGTACCTCTGGTGGTCGTCATCCGGTATCGCCATGGGGCTTCCCGACTAAGGGCGCGAAGACTCGTGGTAATAAGCGTACCGACAAAATGATCGTCCGTCGTCGCAAGTAAATAGAGGGATACGACAGTGCCACGTTCTCTGAAAAAAGGTCCTTTTATTGATCTTCACCTACTGAAGAAGATCGAAGTGGCGGCGGAAAAGAACGATCGCAAACCAATTAAAACCTGGTCGCGTCGTTCGATGATCCTGCCACAAATGGTCGGTCTGACCATCGCAGTACACAACGGTCGTCAGCACGTCCCAGTTCTCGTTAACGAAGACATGGTCGGCCACAAACTGGGCGAGTTCGCCGGTACCCGCAACTATCGCGGGCACGTGGCTGACAAGAAAGCCAAGCGTTAAGGGGTAAGGAAATGGAAGTAGCCGCTAAGTTGTCGGGCGCTCGAATCTCCGCCCAGAAAGCCCGCTTGGTCGCCGACCAGATCCGCGGGAAGAAGGTGGGCGAAGCGCTCAACCTGTTGGCTTTCAGCAGTAAGAAAGCCGCCGAGATCATGAAGAAAGTGCTGGAGTCGGCCGTAGCCAACGCCGAGCATAACGAAGGCGCAGACGTTGATGACCTGAAGGTCAGCACCGTTTTCGTCAACGAAGGGCGTTCGCTGAAGCGCATCATGCCACGTGCCAAAGGCCGTGCTGATCGCATCGTCAAGCGGTCTTGCCATATCACTGTCAAGGTTGCTGACAAGTAACGGAGTCGAAGAGATGGGTCAGAAAGTACATCCCATTGGCATTCGCCTGGGAATCGTCAAGGAGCACACCTCCGTCTGGTACGCAGACGGTCGGACTTATGCGGACTACTTGTTCGCAGATCTGAAAGTGCGTGAGTATCTCCAAGACAAACTAAAAAGCGCGTCCGTAAGCCGTATCGATATCCATCGTCCGGCTCAAACTGCACGCATCACCATCCACACCGCTCGTCCAGGTATCGTTATCGGGAAGAAAGGTGAAGATGTTGAGAAACTGCGTCAGGACCTGACCAAGCAAATGGGTGTGCCTGTGCACATCAATATCGAAGAGATCCGCAAGCCGGAGCTCGACGGTATGCTGGTTGCGCAGAGCGTAGCTCAGCAGCTGGAGCGTCGCGTAATGTTCCGTCGCGCTATGAAGCGCGCAGTACAGAACGCCATGCGCATTGGTGCCAAAGGCATCAAAATCCAAGTGAGCGGTCGTCTCGGCGGTGCTGAAATCGCACGTACTGAATGGTATCGCGAAGGTCGTGTGCCATTGCACACCCTGCGTGCCGACATCGACTATGCCAACTACGAAGCTCACACCACTTACGGTGTGATCGGTGTAAAGGTTTGGATCTTCAAAGGCGAAGTTATTGGTGGTCGCCAAGAAGAACTGAAACCACAAGCACCAGCGCCTCGTAAAAAAGCTGCTAAGTAAGGGGTACGCCAAATGTTGCAACCAAAGCGTACGAAGTTCCGCAAGCAGATGACCGGCCACAACCGTGGTCTGGCACTGCGCGGTAGCAAAGTCAGCTTCGGCGAGTTCGCGCTGAAGTCTGTTGCTCGTGGTCGTCTCACCGCTCGTCAGATCGAGTCAGCGCGTCGTGCTCTGACCCGTCACGTTAAACGTGGCGGCAAGATCTGGATCCGTGTATTCCCGGACAAGCCGATCTCCAAAAAACCTCTCGAGGTTCGTATGGGTAAAGGTAAGGGTAACGTGGAGTACTGGGTTGCCCAGATTCAGCCAGGCAAAGTCCTGTATGAAATCGAGGGTGTTTCTGAAGAGCTGGCGCGTGAGGCTTTCGCCCTGGCTGCTGCAAAGCTGCCGCTCGCCACCTCCTTTGTTAAACGGACGGTGATGTGATGAAAGCGAATGAACTTCGTGAAAAATCCGCACAGCAGCTGAACGAGCAACTGCTCGGCTTGCTGCGCGACCAGTTCAATCTGCGCATGCAGAAAGCAACTGGCCAGTTGGGGCAGTCTCATCTGCTCTCGCAAGTTAAGCGTGACATCGCTCGCGTGAAGACTGTGCTCAACCAGCAGGCAGGTAAGTGATCATGGCTGAAGCCGAAAAAACTGTCCGTACGCTGACTGGCCGTGTTGTCAGCGACAAGATGGACAAAACCATCACCGTTCTGATCGAGCGTCGCGTTAAGCACCCGATCTACGGTAAATACGTTAAGCGTTCGACTAAGCTGCACGCGCACGACGAAACCAATCAGTGCCACATCGGCGACAAAGTCACTATTCGTGAAACTCGTCCGATGGCCAAGACCAAGTCTTGGGCGCTGGTTGATGTTCTCGAACGCGCTGTGGAAGTCTAAGGGCTAGGGGTCGGAGAAATTATATGATTCAGACTCAATCCATGCTCGATGTGGCCGATAACAGCGGCGCTCGCCGTGTTATGTGCATCAAGGTGCTGGGTGGCTCCCATCGTCGTTACGCTGGTATCGGTGACATCATCAAAGTTACCGTGAAGGAAGCAATTCCTCGCGGTAAAGTGAAAAAAGGCCAAGTGATGACTGCTGTTGTAGTCCGCACTCGTCACGGCGTACGTCGTGCTGATGGCTCCATTATCCGCTTTGATGGCAACGCTGCTGTTCTTCTGAACAACAAGCAAGAGCCGATCGGCACCCGTATCTTTGGGCCAGTGACCCGTGAACTTCGTACTGAGAAGTTCATGAAGATCGTCTCGCTCGCCCCAGAAGTGCTGTAAGGAGATCCGACATGCAAAAGATTCGTCGTGACGACGAGATCATCGTGATCGCCGGCAAAGACAAAGGTAAGCGCGGTAAGGTGCTGAAGGTTCTTGCTGACAACCGTCTGGTTGTTGGCGGTCTGAACCTGGTCAAGCGTCATACCAAGCCTAACCCGATGTCGGGCGTACAGGGCGGTATCGTCGAGAAAGAAGCGCCACTGCACGCTTCCAACGTCGCCATCTTCAACGGCGAAACCAACAAGGCTGACCGCGTTGGTTTCAAAGTAGAAGACGGTAAGAAAATTCGTGTCTTCAAGTCGACCCAAAAAGCGGTTGATGCTTGAACACTGCTAGGTAGAAGACCATGGCACGACTAAAAGAGATTTACCGGAAGGAAATCGCTCCGAAACTTAAGGAAGAACTTAAGCTTTCGAACGTGATGGAAGTTCCGCGCGTTACCAAAATCACCCTGAACATGGGTCTGGGCGAAGCGATCGGCGACAAAAAAGTCATCGAGCACGCTGTTGCTGACCTGGAAAAGATCACCGGCCAGAAAGTCGTTGTGACCTACGCTCGTAAATCCATCGCTGGCTTTAAAGTCCGCGAAGGATGGCCGATCGGTGTCAAAGTGACCCTGCGCCGTGAGCGTATGTACGAGTTCCTGGATCGTCTGCTGTCGATCTCCCTGCCTCGGGTTCGCGACTTCCGCGGCCTGAATGCCAAGTCCTTCGATGGTCGTGGTAACTACAGCATGGGCGTGAAAGAGCAGATCATTTTCCCGGAAATCGACTACGACAAGATCGATGCTCTCCGCGGTCTGGACATTACCCTGACCACCACTGCCAAGAACGATGATGAAGGCCGCGCTCTGCTGCGTGCTTTCAAATTCCCGTTCCGCAACTGATTGGAGTAGGAAAATGGCCAAGAAGAGCATGAAAAACCGTGAGCTGAAGCGTCAGCTCACCGTTGCCAAGTACGCCACCAAGCGTGCAGCGCTGAAAGCTATCATCGTCGATCTGAACGCAAGTCCAGAAGCGCGTTGGGAAGCTACCGTAGCTCTGCAGAAGCAACCACGTGACGCAAGCGCTTCGCGCATGCGTAACCGTTGCCGCCTGACTGGTCGTCCGCACGGCGTTTACCGCAAGTTCGGCCTTGGCCGTAACAAACTGCGTGAAGCTGCAATGCGTGGTGACGTTCCAGGTCTGGTTAAAGCCAGCTGGTAATCGTTGTCAAAGCCTTGATGGTCGGGTTTGCAAGAACCTGACCATCGGTGGCCTTGAATCTGAATCAAGCCCCTTTTGGGGCTTGATTCATTTCTGGGGTGTGTCTAGAATGACCGGCTCGCCTGAGCCCGTGTTTTTCATGCCCGGAAGTTCTCGGCGACAAGTAGTAGCCGCAAGGCTAATTTTTCTGTATTAGGAGCGTCTAGCCCATGAGTATGCAGGACCCGTTAGCGGACATGCTAACTCGAATCCGTAATGCCCAGATGGCTGAAAAGTCTGTCGTAAGCATGCCGTCTTCCACGCTGAAGGTGGCTGTAGCAAAAGTCCTGAAGGACGAAGGTTACATCGCGGATTTTCAGATCACCACCGACGCTAAGCCGTCGTTGTCCATCGAGCTGAAGTACTTCGAAGGCCGTCCGGTTATCGAAGAAGTGAAGCGCGTTAGTCGTCCAGGCCTGCGTCAGTACAAGTCCGTTGAAGATCTGCCGAAAGTTCGTGGCGGTCTTGGCGTGTCTATCGTCTCCACCAACAAAGGTGTGATGACGGATCGTGCTGCGCGCGCTGCCGGTGTCGGCGGCGAAGTTCTTTGCACTGTGTTCTAAGGGGGGATAAGCATGTCTCGCGTCGCTAAGAACCCCGTTAAGCTGCCAGCCGGTGTCGAAGTAAAATTCGCAGGCCAACAGCTTTCGGTGAAGGGTGCCAAGGGTACTCTTGAACTGAACATCCATTCGTCCGTTGAGATCGTTGAAGAAGCTGGTGAGCTGCGTTTCGCTGCTCGCAATGGCGATCAACAAACTCGCGCAATGGCCGGTACCACGCGTGCGTTGGTAAACAACATGGTCCAAGGCGTAAGCCAAGGCTTCGAGCGTAAGCTCCAGCTGGTCGGTGTTGGTTACAAGGCGCAAGCAAAAGGCACGGTTCTGAACCTGGCCCTTGGCTTCTCGCACCCAGTGGATTACGAACTGCCGGAAGGCATCACCGCTGAGACTCCTAGCCAGACCGATATCCTGATCAAGGGCATCGACAAGCAGCTGGTAGGTCAAGTGGCCGCTGAGATCCGCGACTTCCGTCCACCAGAGCCGTACAAAGGCAAAGGTGTGCGCTACGCGGACGAAGTCGTCCGTCGTAAAGAAGCCAAGAAGAAGTAGGGCATAGCAAATGACCGACAAAAAAGTTACTCGACTGCGTCGCGCTCGCAAAGCACGCCTGAAAATGCACGAACTCGAAGTCGTGCGTCTCTGCGTGTTCCGCTCGTCGCAGCACATCTACGCCCAGGTCATCTCGGCCGACGGCAACAAAGTCCTGGCAAGCGCCTCGACTTTGGATAAAGAACTGCGTGATGGCGCCACTGGCAACATCGACGCGGCCACAAAGGTTGGCCAGCTGGTCGCTACGCGTGCTAAGGCCGCTGGCGTCTCGCAAGTGGCTTTCGACCGCTCTGGCTTCAAGTACCACGGCCGCGTTAAAGCGCTGGCTGATGCTGCTCGTGAAGCTGGGCTGGAGTTCTAAGTTATGTCAAATAACGACCAAAAGCGCGACGAAGGCTACATTGAGAAGCTGGTTCAAGTTAACCGCGTAGCCAAAACCGTTAAAGGCGGCCGTATCTTCACTTTCACCGCGTTGACCGTGGTAGGTGATGGTAAAGGGCGTGTTGGCTTCGGCCGTGGCAAGTCGCGTGAAGTGCCTGCTGCGATCCAGAAGGCAATGGAAGCTGCTCGCCGCAACATGATCCAAGTTGATCTGAACGGCACCACTCTGCAGTACGCAATGAAGTCCGCTCACGGCGCTTCGAAGGTGTACATGCAGCCTGCTTCTGAAGGTACCGGTATCATCGCTGGCGGCGCTATGCGTGCTGTCCTCGAAGTTGCTGGCGTTCAGAACGTTCTGGCCAAGTGCTACGGCTCGACTAACCCGGTAAACGTGGTTCACGCCACTTTCAAAGGTTTGAAAGCTATGCAGTCTCCTGAATCCATTGCCGCCAAGCGTGGCAAAAGCGTCAAGGAGATCTTCTGATCATGGCTACCGTTAAAGTAACGCTGATCAAAAGCATGACCGGCCGCATCCCTAACCACAAACTGTGCGTTAAGGGTCTGGGTCTGCGTCGCATCGGTCACACTGTAGAAGTCCAGGATACTCCCGAGAATCGCGGGATGATCAACAAGGCTTACTACATGCTGCGTGTCGAGGGTTAATCGATGAAACTCAATGATCTGAGTCCAGCGCCGGGTTCCCGTCGCGAAAAGCATCGTCCGGGCCGTGGTATCGGTAGCGGTTTGGGTAAGACTGGTGGCCGTGGTCACAAAGGTCAGACCTCCCGCTCCGGTGGCACCATTGCTCCAGGCTTTGAAGGCGGTCAACAGCCGCTGCATCGTCGCCTGCCGAAGTTCGGTTTCGTTTCCCTGAAAGCCATGGACCGCGCAGAAGTGCGTCTGTCCGAGCTGGCTAAAGTGGAAGGCGACATCGTCACCGTGCAGTCCCTGAAAGATGCCAACGTGATCAACGTCAACGTACAGCGTGTGAAAATCATGCTGTCCGGTGAAGTGACTCGCGCTGTCACTATCGGCAAGGGAATCGGCGCCACCAAAGGTGCGCGTGCGGCTATCGAAGCAGCTGGCGGCAAGTTCGAGGAATAAATGGCTAAGCAAGGTGCTCTCTCTGCGCTCGGCAAAGGCGGTATGTCTGAACTCTGGGCTCGTCTGCGTTTTCTGTTCCTGGCGATTATCGTCTACCGAATAGGCGCACACATCCCGGTTCCAGGTATCAACCCGGACCGACTCGCAGACCTGTTTCGACAGAATGAGGGGACCATTCTTAGCTTGTTCAACATGTTCTCCGGCGGTGCGCTGGAACGGATGAGCATCTTTGCACTGGGGATCATGCCGTACATTTCGGCATCGATCATCATGCAACTGATGACAGCCGTCAGCCCGCAGCTGGAGCAGTTGAAGAAGGAAGGTGAAGCTGGCCGTCGCAAGATCAGCCAGTACACCCGCTACGGCACCGTCGTCCTTGCTCTGGTTCAGGCTATTGGCATGTCCATTGGTCTGGCCGGGCAGGGCGTTGCGTTCACTGGTGACTTTGGCTTCCATTTCGTCGCGGTATCCACGTTTGTGGCTGGTGCGATGTTCATGATGTGGCTGGGTGAGCAGATTACTGAGCGTGGTGTAGGTAACGGTATCTCGATGTTGATTTTTTCGGGTATCGTCGCCGGTCTTCCGAGAGCAATCGGGCAGTCTTTCGAGTCTGCACGTCAGGGTGATATCAATATCTTCGCCTTGGTTGCCATCGGTTTGCTGGCAGTAGCGATTATCGGTTTCGTGGTGTTCATTGAGCGTGGTCAGCGTCGTATTGCTGTTCACTACGCCAAGCGTCAGCAGGGCCGTAAGGTTTTTGCTGCGCAGACTAGCCACTTGCCGCTGAAAGTGAACATGGCCGGTGTTATTCCGGCTATTTTCGCGAGCAGCATTTTGCTGTTTCCGGCTTCGTTGGGTGCCTGGTTCGGTCAGTCTGAAGGTATGGGCTGGTTGCAGGACATCTCGCAGTCGATCGCTCCTGGTCAGCCGTTGAATATTCTGCTGTTTAGTGCAGGGATTATTTTCTTCTGCTTCTTCTATACGGCGTTGATGTTCAATCCGAAAGACGTAGCGGAAAACCTGAAGAAGTCCGGTGCCTTTATTCCGGGCATCCGTCCAGGTGAGCAGTCTGCGCGCTACATTGATGGCGTTCTGACTCGCTTGACCATGTTCGGTGCTCTATACATGACGGCCGTGTGCCTGTTGCCCCAGTTCCTGGTGGTTGCGGCAAACGTTCCGTTCTACCTTGGCGGGACCTCGTTGCTGATCGTGGTCGTGGTTGTGATGGACTTCATGTCCCAAGTACAATCGCACCTCGTTTCGCACCAGTACGAATCCCTGATGAAGAAAGCCAACCTGAAGGGTTACGGCAGCGGCATGTTGCGCTGAGTACCCATAAGGTTCGAGGAGTTGGTGATGAAAGTTCGTGCATCGGTGAAAAAGCTGTGCCGTAACTGCAAGATTATTCGCCGCGAAGGTGTTGTTCGAGTAATTTGCAGCGCGGAACCGCGTCACAAACAGCGCCAAGGCTGAGTGTGATTGTGCTTCAAGCCCGGTAGCTAGTGCGCTACCGGGTTGATTATTTGTTATTACAGCGATATTATCTCGCGCCCTATTTCTTGGCTTCCGGGGCGTAGGTAGCTGTCAATTGGAGTCCCACTGAATGGCCCGTATTGCAGGCGTTAACATTCCAGATAACAAGCATACTGTTATCTCGCTGACCTACATCTATGGTGTTGGTCGCACTACTGCGCAGAAGATCTGTGCAGTGACTGGGGTAAACCCAGCAGCAAAGATCAAAGATCTGAGCGACGAGCAAATTGAACAGCTGCGTGGCGAAGTGGCGAAGTTCACCACTGAAGGTGACCTGCGTCGCGAAATCAACATGAAAATCAAGCGCTTGATGGACCTCGGTTGCTATCGCGGTCTGCGTCATCGTCGTGGTCTTCCAGTACGCGGTCAGCGTACCAAGACCAACGCGCGTACCCGTAAAGGTCCGCGTAAGCCGATCCGCAAGTAATCGCCCCAGCGAATCGACAGGAATTTAATCATGGCAAAACCTGCTGCTCGTCCTCGTAAAAAAGTTAAAAAGACAGTGGTTGATGGCATCGCCCACATCCATGCATCTTTTAACAACACCATCGTGACCATTACCGACCGTCAAGGTAACGCTCTTTCCTGGGCTACCTCCGGTGGTTCGGGTTTCCGCGGTTCCCGCAAGTCCACCCCGTTCGCTGCTCAAGTAGCTGCTGAGCGTGCTGGTCAAGCTGCGCTGGAATATGGCCTGAAAAACCTCGACGTTAACGTCAAGGGTCCAGGTCCAGGTCGTGAATCCGCAGTCCGCGCTTTGAACGGCTGTGGCTACAAGATCGCCAGCATCACCGACGTGACGCCAATCCCGCACAACGGGTGCCGTCCGCCGAAGAAGCGCCGCGTGTAATCCAGGAGATTGTAAAGAATGGCTCGTTACATT
>NZ_QAIU01000649.1:765-2562 GCF_003061205.1 Pseudomonas sp. HMWF006 | reverse complement strand
GTACACCGTCGACCAGGCCGTTGGCGATAGTCTGGCTGCCGTCCCAGTAACGGATGTTGCTGTTGGGTGCCGACACCTGAATGTTGATCTGATTGGCCACCCCGGTTTGCACCACCAGATCGCCCAGCGCATAACCGACCGGCACGCTGGCCACGTCCAGACCGAGGTTGCTCAGGCTGCCGGTGTAGTTGAACAGGCGATACACGCCGACGCCGAACCCACCGGCATCGGTGACGTTGAGATTGCCGTCGAGGGTCAGGTTGCCACCGATGTTCATCAGCGAGGCGGTCGACGGTGTACCCAGCGCCACATCGACGTTGCTGCCGGCTCCGAGGGTCAGCGCACTCGCCGACAAGGTGTTGCCCGACGACAGCGCCAGATGCCCGCCGTTGTTGATGTTCACCGCGCCGAGCGCCGAGCCGGTACCGGTCAGGGTGCCGCCGGTATTGACGTTGAGTTGCGCGCTGGCCAGCGAACCGCTGAGGTTCACGGTGCCGCCATTGATCGCGGTGTTGCCGGTGACGCCGTTGATTCCAGTGAGATTCAACGTGCCGGTGCCGATTTTGGTCAGGCCACCGCTGCCGCTGAGATCACCATCAAACGTGCTGGTGAGGTTGCCGCCACCGACGGTCAAGGTGTTGCTGCCGGTCAGTTGCACACTGCCGCTGCCGGTCAGCGCACCGAGGCTGGCATCGCTGCCCAGATTCAGGCTGGCGCCGGCGCTGATGTTCACCCCGGAGGTATTGCCCAGTGCCCCGCTGTTGAGGGTGGTGACGCTGCCGGAGACGATATTCAGTGCACCGCTGAAGGTGTTGCTGCCGGCCAGCGTCAGGTCAGACAGACCGTTTTTGGTCAGGCTGCCGGCGCCGTCGATGATGCCGTTGAGGGCCAGGTCGTTGTTGCCTGCCACGGTCAGTCCGGCATTCAGGGTGATCGCGTTGCCGATGCCGAACGAGGCGCTGTTGTCGAGGGTCGCCGCACCGCCGACGGTCAAGCCGCCGCTGCCCAGACCGTTGGCATTGCCCAGGGTCAGGGTGCCGGCGTTGAGCGTGGTGCCGCCGCTGAAGGTGTTGTTGCCGTTGAGCGTCAGGTTGGCCGCGCCGTTCTTGATCAATGGGCCGGTGCCGCTGGTGATGCCACCGAGGGTCAGATTCTGCGTACCGCCTACGGTCAGCGCGGCATTCAGGGCGACGTTGTTGTTGAGGCTGACCAGCGGCGAATTGCTGTCCAGCGTCGCCGCGCCAGCCACGGTCAGGGCCCCGGAACCCAACGCCGAACTGTTGCCGACAGTCACGGTACCGGCATTCAGCGTGGTGCCGCCGAGGTAGTTGTTGGCCGCGTTGAGAATCAGGTTGGCCGTGCCGTTTTTCACCAGACTGCCAGCGCCGCTGACCAGACCGGTCAGGGTCAGGTCGGCCGTGCCGCCGACGTTCAGCGCGCCGGCCAGGCTCACCGCGTTGTTCAGGTTGACCGCCGTGTTGGCGTCCAGCGTGGTGTTGGCCGCCGCGTTCAACGAACCGGCGCCCAGCGCGCCGTTGGCGCCGACAATCAGTGTGCCGGCATTCAGCGCGGTGTTGCCGAAATAGGTGTTGGCGCCGTTGAGGGTCAGGTCGGCCGCGCCGTTCTTGATCAGGCCACCGATGCCCGCGACCACACCGCCGAGGGTCAGCGCATTGCTGCCGCCGACGGTCAGGGTGCCGCCGAGGTTGACGTTGTTGGTCAGCGTCGCCGCCGTGCCGGCATCCAGCGTGGTGCCGTTCGAGGCGTTCAGAGCGCCCGTCCCCAGCGCAGTGCTGG
>NZ_QAIU01000649.1:0-755 GCF_003061205.1 Pseudomonas sp. HMWF006 | reverse complement strand
TCAGCGAACCGGCGGTCAGCGCCGTGGTGCCGGTATAGGTGTTGTTGCCGTTGAGGGTCAGGCTCGACGCGCCGTTCTTGATCAGGCCGTTGCTGCCGCTGATGACCCCGCCGAGGGTCAGCGCGTTGGCGCCACCAGCGGTGAGGTTGGCGTTGAGGGTGATCGCATTGTTCAACGTCACTGCCGAACTGCTGTTGAGGGTGCCCGCCCCGGCCACGGTCAGTGCGCCGGTACCGAGTGCCGCGCCGTCGCCGACGGTCAGGCTGCCGGCGTTCAGCGTGGTGCCGCCGCTGAAGGTGTTGGCGCCGCTGAGGGTCAGGTTGGCCGCGCCATTTTTGATCAACTGACCGGCACCGTTGACCAAACCGGACAGGGTCAGGCCACTGCTGCCACCGATGGTCAGGGCACTGCTGTTGAGGTTGATGGTGTTGTTCAGGTTGACGGCGGTGTTGCTGTCCAGCGTTGCCGTATCGGTGACCGACAAGACGCCCGTGCCCAGCGCCGCAGCGTTGCCTGCGGTGAGGGTGCCGGCCGCCAGCGTGGTGCCGCCGGTAAAGGTGTTGGCGCCGTTGAGCACCAGGTTGGTGAACCCGCGTTTGGTCAATCCGCCACCGCCGCTGACGACGCCGCTGAGGGTCAGATTGGCGCTGCCGCCGATGTCCAGATTGCCGCCGAGGCTGATCGCGTTGGTCAGCGCCACCGCGGTGCTGGTATCGAGGGTGGTGCCCGCCGCAGTGGTCAATGCGCCGGTGCCC
>NZ_QAIU01000009.1:0-3806 GCF_003061205.1 Pseudomonas sp. HMWF006 | reverse complement strand
AGCGCAGTGTGCCGGCGGTGTCGTACACCGGTAATCAGGTGCGGATTCTGACGGACAGTGCGCACAATAAAGCGCGTATCTTGCAGATTGATGACCAGAAAATTCGTGGTGATCTGAAGGCGGGTCGCGTTGTTGTTGTCGCCGGTTTCCAGGGCGTCGACGAGCACGGCAACATCACCACCCTCGGTCGTGGCGGTTCCGACACCACCGGCGTGGCACTGGCGGCTGCATTGAAGGCCGATGAGTGTCAGATCTACACCGACGTCGATGGTGTCTACACCACCGACCCGCGTGTGGTGCCGGTCGCTCAGCGTCTGGACAAGATCACCTTCGAAGAGATGCTGGAAATGGCCAGCCTTGGTTCCAAGGTGCTGCAGATCCGTGCGGTGGAATTCGCCGGCAAGTACAACGTTCCGCTGCGCGTACTGCACAGCTTCAAGGAGGGTCCGGGCACCCTCATTACTATTGATGAAGAGGAAACCATGGAACAGCCGATCATTTCCGGCATCGCTTTCAACCGCGATGAAGCCAAGCTGACCATCCGTGGCGTGCCAGACACCCCGGGCGTGGCGTTCAAGATTCTCGGCCCGATCAGTGCCGCGAACATCGAAGTCGACATGATCGTGCAGAATGTCGCGCACGATAACACCACCGACTTCACCTTCACCGTGCACCGCAACGACTACCAGGGAGCACAGACCGTGCTGGAAAACACCGCTCGCGAGATCGGTGCCCGTGAAGTCGTAGGCGACACCAAGATTGCCAAGGTCTCGATCGTCGGCGTCGGCATGCGCTCCCACGCAGGTGTGGCCAGCCGCATGTTCGAATCCCTGGCGAAAGAAAGCATCAACATCCAGATGATCTCGACGTCGGAAATCAAGGTTTCCGTGGTGATCGAAGAGAAGTACCTGGAATTGGCCGTGCGCGCTCTGCACACGGCTTTCGAACTGGATGCTCCAGCCCGTCAGGGCGAGTAATTCCGTTTACATGAAGGGCGCGGTCTGACCGCGCCCTTTATTTTTGAATGGCGCGAGCCCCTGATCTGTTCTTTTGCTCGCGCTGGTCAATACTCAGGCATGTAGGGCTACGATCGCTCCGGTTGTAGGTCGGGTGCCTTTTTTTTGCAGACTGTTGTCCCTGAAGAATTGCGTGAGGAGAGAGGTATGCTGATTCTGACTCGTCGGTGCGCAGAAAGCCTGATTATCGGTGATGGCGAAATCACCGTGACCGTGCTCGGCGTCAAAGGAAATCAAGTGCGTATCGGCGTCAACGCCCCGAAAGAGGTAGCTGTGCACCGTGAGGAAATTTACCTGCGTATAAAGAAAGAGAAGGACGAAGAACCAAGCCATTAATTTTTATCGTTTTTTATGTTTGCAAACGGGGAAGAAGGTGGTTAATATACGCCCCGTGTTGCGGAGAGCTGGCCGAGTGGCCGAAGGCGCTCCCCTGCTAAGGGAGTACACCTCAAAAGGGTGTCGGGGGTTCGAATCCCCCGTTCTCCGCCATTATTTGCTTAGTACGTTGTAATCTGGCTTTTTCGGTAAGTTGTTGAAATTACTAGAAAAAGTGGTTGGAATAGAGATTAAACGGGCTATAATGCGGCGCAACAAATGCACTCGTAGCTCAGCTGGATAGAGTACTCGGCTACGAACCGAGCGGTCACAGGTTCGAATCCTGTCGAGTGCACCATATACCGAAAAGCCCGCGTTTAACGCGGGCTTTTTGCTGTCCGGGATTTGGCTTTTCCTTTCACGCATCCCCTCTCATCGAAATCGACTTGAGCACTGCGGCCTCGCTTGAGGTCATAGCGATAGCTGGTTGTCGAAGTCCGGACATTCACCTTGTCCGGTTTGCCCAGTGCGCTTTCAACATCCTCTTGGCTCATGCCGGCAATCACGCGTTGATTGATGATTGCTTCACGACGTTGCCTGGCGCTGATCAGATTGCCGCATTGATCTACTGCCGTGCCGACAACGCCGGGTTCGCGTCTTCTGGTTTTCATACCGGATGTTTCTTCGTGGTCGTGTTCGGGCATCACCGCGATGACCGAGCCTGGCAAGTAGGGGTGAACTTCCTGCACGGATCGCTGCTCGCCGCTGGCGCAGCTCATGCTGGTGAAGGTGATACTGCCGTCGACGGCTTCGCAACGATGAAGCGTGGTGGCGGCCCCGGCGGGCGGCAGGCAGAGCAGGCTGGTCAGGACAAAAATAGAAGTTTTCGATGGCATTCGGCGTCCTCCATGACGATCTACGCTCAAGGGTAGTCGCTACATTTTTTGTCGCCGGTGTGTTTTCTTTTCAGGATGAGTCGTCGCATTTGCAAGGATCAGGACGGCGCTCAGGTTTGTTTCGCAAGCGCTTGTTTCGACCGTGATTTTTTAACGTTTAAAACCGTCAGGCGGTGTATCATTGCGCCCGTCAGCCCCGCCGGGGCTTATGGAAAACCTCCATGGACTTACCCAGTAGTTACTCAGTACCGCGTTTTACCAATCATGAATTGACTGATTGATCCTTCCGGCGTGCCCCGCTGCTGGGAGTGGAGTTCGCCTATGTCCGAAATCGAAGTAAAGAAAACACAGGAAAGCCTGCAGGATCGCCTGGCTCAGGTCGTCGAGCTGCTGCAGCGCCAGCGTGTCGTAGAAGACCTGACTCATCGTCAGGAAGGTCCGCATCACGACCGGGTCGAAAACCTGGTTCACCGGCAAAATCTCGTCGAGTTGCAACGCAAGCTCGATGATTTGCACTCCGCCGACGTCGCTTACATTCTCGAAGCCTTGCCGCTGGACGATCGTCTGACGCTCTGGCAACTGGTCAAGGCCGATCGCGACGGCGACATTCTGCTCGAAGTATCCGATTCCGTTCGAGAAACGCTGATCGCCGACATGGACGATCACGAGCTCCTGGCTGCGGCCAAGGACATGGATGCCGACGAACTTGCTGACTTGGCTTCCGAGCTGCCGCGAGACGTCGTCCATGAGCTGATGGAGAGCCTGGATAACCAGCAGCGCGAACGGGTGCGTTCGGCCCTGTCCTATGACGACGAACAGGTCGGCGCGCTGATGGACTTCGAAATGGTGACCATCCGTGAGGATGTCAGCCTCGAAGTGGTGTTGCGTTATCTGCGCCGTCTCAAAGAGCTTCCCGGTCATACCGACAAGCTGTTCGTGGTCGATTACGACGGTGTGCTCAAGGGTGTGCTGCCGATCAAGCGTTTGCTGGTCAATGATCCGGAGAAACAGGTTTCTGAAGTCATGGCCAGCGATCCGGTGAGTTTCCACCCGGACGAAGACGCCTACGACGCCGCTCAAGCGTTCGAACGTTATGACTTGATCTCGGCCCCGGTGGTCGACAAGAACGGCAAGCTGATCGGCCGTCTGACCATCGACGAAATGGTTGACCTGATTCGTGAGGAGAGCGAAAGCGAAGTCCTCAACATGGCCGGTCTGCGCGAAGAGGAAGATATCTTCGCCTCGGTCTGGAAATCCCTGCGCAACCGTTGGGCGTGGCTGGCCATCAACCTGATCACGGCGTTCGTCGCATCGCGGGTGATCGGTCTTTTCGAAGGTTCGATCGAGAAGCTGGTAGCGCTCGCGGCGCTGATGCCGATCGTGGCGGGTATCGGCGGCAACTCCGGTAACCAGACGATCACCATGATCGTGCGCGCCATGGCGCTTGACCAGGTCAGTACGGGCAACACGTCGCGCCTGATGCGTAAGGAGCTGGCGGTTGGGTTGATCAACGGTCTGGTCTGGGGCGGGGTGATCGGTGTGGTTGCCTATCTGCTCTACGGCAGTTGGTCGTTGGGGG
>NZ_QAIU01000648.1:23115-24526 GCF_003061205.1 Pseudomonas sp. HMWF006 | reverse complement strand
ATGCCGGTGCGGATAAACCCGCCGGCATCAGCATCTACAGCTACGCCGCCAACCGTTCGATGGAGCGCGTGTTCTTCAATGCCGATGGTGAATGGCTGCTGGTGCCGCAACTCGGCCGTCTGCGCATCGCTACCGAGCTGGGCATGCTGGAAGTCGCGCCGCTGGAAATCGCCGTGTTGCCACGCGGCCTGAAATTCCGCGTCGAGCTGCTCGACGCGCAAGCCCGCGGTTACATCGCCGAGAACCATGGCGCGCCGCTGCGCCTGCCGGATCTGGGGCCGATCGGCAGCAACGGCCTGGCCAATCCACGCGATTTTCTGACCCCGGTCGCCGCTTACGAAAACCTGCAGCAACCGACGACACTGGTGCAGAAATTCCTCGGTCAGCTGTGGGCCACCGAGCTTAATCACTCGCCGCTGAATGTGGTCGCCTGGCATGGCAACAACGTGCCGTACAAATACGACTTGCGCCGTTTCAACACCATCGGCACGGTCAGTTTCGATCACCCGGATCCGTCGATCTTCACCGTGCTGACTTCGCCGACCAGCGTCCACGGTCTGGCCAACCTCGACTTTGTGATTTTCCCGCCACGCTGGATGGTGGCTGAGAACACCTTCCGCCCGCCGTGGTTCCACCGCAACCTGATGAACGAATTCATGGGCCTGATCCAGGGCGAGTACGACGCCAAGGCCGAAGGTTTCGTGCCCGGCGGTGCGTCGCTGCACAGCTGCATGAGCGCCCACGGCCCTGACGGTGAAACCTGCACCAAAGCGATCAACGCCGAGCTTGCACCTGCGAAGATCGACAACACCATGGCCTTCATGTTCGAGACCAGTCAGGTGCTGCGCCCAAGCCGCTTCGCCCTCGACTGCCCGCAACTGCAATCCAATTACGACGCCTGCTGGGCCACGCTGCCCGCCACGTTCGACCCGACCCGGAGATAACCCATGACTCAGAATTCGATTAATCGCAGTTGGGTCGCTTCGGCCAATGGCCACGCTGATTTCCCGTTGCAGAACCTGCCGTTGGGGGTGTTCAGCCTCAACGGTTCGGCACCGCGCGCGGGCGTGGCGATCGGCGAGCACATCTTCGACCTGCAAGTGGCGCTGGAGGCCGGTCTGTTCGACGGCGTCGACGCAGTGCCGTCGAAGCCATGCATGGCGGGCTGTTGAATGCGTTCTTCGAACTCGGTCGCGAAGCTCGCGTAGCCTTGCGCGAACGCTTGCTGGAGTTGTTCAGCGAGGGCAGCAGCCATCGCGGTGCCATCGAAGCCCAGGGCGCGAAACTGCTGCCACTGGCCGCCGATTGCCAGCTGCATCTGCCGGCCCGTATCAGCGATTACACCGACTTCTATGTGGGAATCGAGCATGCACAGAACGTCGGCAAACTGTTCCGTCCCGACAATCCGCTG
>NZ_QAIU01000648.1:21082-23066 GCF_003061205.1 Pseudomonas sp. HMWF006 | reverse complement strand
GATTGCCATTGGCGACGCGGCCGAGCACATCGCCGGGTTCTGCCTGCTGAACGATTGGTCCGCCCGTGACATCCAGGCCTGGGAATACCAGCCGCTGGGTCCGTTCCTGTCGAAGAGTTTCATCACCAGCGTCTCGCCGTGGGTCGTCACCGCCGAAGCGCTGGCGCCGTTCCGCACGCCACAACCGGCGCGTCCGTTAGGTGACCCGCAACCTCTGCCGTACTTGCTCGACAACCGCGATCAGGCGGGCGGTGCGTTCGACATCGAACTGGAAGTGCTGTTGCTCACCGAAAAAATGCGCGAACAGAATCTGCCGGCCCATCGCCTGACCCTGAGCAACACCCGCTACATGTACTGGACCGTGGCGCAAATGGTCGCGCACCACAGCGTCAACGGTTGCCAGTTGCAGGCCGGTGACCTGTTCGGTTCGGGCACCTTGTCCGGTCCTGAAAACGGTCAGTTCGGCAGCTTGCTGGAAATCACCGAGGGCGGCAAAAAGCCGATCGAACTGGCCTCCGGCGAAGTGCGCAAATTCCTTGAGGACGGCGACGAAATCATCCTGCGCGCCCGTTGCGCCCGTGACGGTTTCGCCTCCATCGGTTTCGGCGAATGCCGCGGCACCGTGCTGGCGGCGCGCTGACAGGAGCGATTGATGGATCTCTATACCTATTACCGTTCGACCTCGTCGTACCGGGTGCGCATCGCGCTGGCACTGAAGGGCCTCGACTATCAGGCATTGCCGGTCAACCTGATCGCGCCGTCGGGTGGCGAGCATCGGCAAGCGGCGTATCTGGCGATCAACCCACAGGGCCGGGTGCCGGCCTTGCGTACCGACGAGGGGGAGTTGCTGATCCAGTCGCCGGCGATCATCGAGTATCTGGAAGAACGTTATCCACAACCGCCGCTGTTGCCGGCCGACCTCGCCGCTCGCGCGCATGTGCGTGGCGTTGCGGCGGTGATCGGTTGCGATGTGCATCCACTGCACAATGTCAGCGTGCTCAACCGTCTGCGCCAATCGGGGTACGACGAACCACAAGTGGTGGAGTGGATCAGTCACTGGATCAGCCAGGGGCTGGCGACAGTGGAACAGTTGATTGGCGACAGCGGTTTCTGTTTCGGCGAGTGGCCGTGCGTGGCGGATGTGTACCTGATTCCGCAGTTGTATGCGGCCGAGCGGTTCAACGTCAGCCTGGACGACTATCCAAAAATCCGCCGTGTTGCCGCACTGGCTGCTGAACATCCGGCGTTCATCAAGGCGCATCCGGCCAACCAGCCAGATACCCCGTAGAGCTTCACGCCATGCCAATGTGGGGATTCGGCGACGCCTGAAAATCATAAAAACAACACAGGTACTTTGCGATGCACAACCAGATTGCCAGCTTCCGGGCGGCGCTCGACGCCCGTCCGGTGTCCCGTTATCAGTGGTTGCTCTTGATCTTGCTCGCCTTGTTGCTGGTCACCGACGGCTACGACGCCCAGGTGCTCGGTTACGTCGTGCCCGCACTGGCTCAGGACTGGGGCCTGGAGAAAGCCGCGTTCGGGCCTGTTTTCAGCGCCAACCTGCTGGGCCTGACTATCGGTTCGCTTGCCGTTACCCCCCTGGCGGACCGTTTCGGTGTGCGGCGGATTCTGCTCGCCTGCGTGCTGATCTACGCCAGCCTGACAGTGCTGATGGTGTTCGCCGATTCCCTCAATACGCTGATGATCGCGCGCTTCATTTGCGGTGTCGGCATGGGCGGGGCGATGCCGAGTGCGATGGCGCTGATGTCGGAATACTCGCCACCACGCCTGCGTACGTTGATGGTGACGCTGGCCGCGTGCGGGTTCTCGTTCGGTGGTGCGGCGGGTGGTTTCGTCGCGGCGGGTTTCATTGACCAGTTTGGCTGGCAAGCGGTGTTCCTCGCCGGTGGCGTCACGCCATTGCTGCTGTTTCCGTTTCTCTGGTGGATGCTGCCGGAATCCCTGCCACGGCTGTTGCGCGACG
>NZ_QAIU01000648.1:0-21072 GCF_003061205.1 Pseudomonas sp. HMWF006 | reverse complement strand
GCCCTATACGCGCTTGCGCAACGTCACCGCACGGATGCTGCCGGACTGGCAGCCACCGCCTGCATCTGCCGCGCAGAACGAGCGCGAGCAGGGCAGCAAACTGACCATGGTCGAGTTGTTCCGCAACGGTTATGCACGGCCGACCTTACTGATCTGGGCGACGTTTTTCGTCAGCCTGATTCTGCTGTATTTCATGATCAGCTGGTTGCCGTCGCTGCTGCTCGAAAGTGGCCTGAAACTCAACGAGGCCAACCTGGTGACGTCGATGTTCCTCTTCGCCGGTACCCTAGGCGCCATCTGCATGGCCTGGTTCGCCGACCGCCTGAAACGCAAGGTGCGGTTGTTGTCCGGCGTGCTGGCCGGCGCAGCGCTGTGCACCATTCTGCTGGGCTTGAATCACGACAATCCGCGCTATCTGGTGGCCTGCGTGTTTGCCGCCGGGTTCTGCATCATCGGCGGGCAACTGACGCTGAACGCCTTCGCCAGTAATTTCTACCCGGCACAGGTGCGCGCCACGGGCACCGGCTGGGCGTTGGGCGTGGGGCGTTTCGGTTCGATTCTCGGGCCGCTGTTCGGCAGTCTGTTGTTGGCGATGCACATTCCGGTGGCGCAGATTTTCTTCTTTTGTGCGATACCGGCGGTGCTGGCGGCGTTGTTGATCATTCAGGTGCGATCACCCGCAGAAGCCACACTGCCCCCTGTGGGAGCGAGCCTGCTCGCAAAGAACGATAACGCGATCTGACAGGACAAGCGGAAGTGCCTGCTTTGCGAGCAGGCGCGCGCTCCGCAAAGGCGTTCAGTGCACCACGGAATTCGGCGGCAGGTGTCCGAGCCGCTCCGTCAGACGCAGGCGCTGGATCGGGTCGTCGCTCAGCAGCAGCGCGTGCTCCAGATCGAAACGCTCGGCATTCGGGCAGTCGAGTCGCTGATACAGACTGGCCCGGGCCAGATAATCGGCGGCCGCCGCATTCCCCAGTTCGAGTACGCGCTCGGCATCGACCAGCGCGGCGATGAAGTCATCGTGGGCCAGGTGTAACTGACGCAGGTTGCGTGACAGGCGCTGGAGCATTTGCACCGGTGTCGCCGTCAGCAAATGCTCGCCGTTGAGTTGCATGTTCGGCCCGTACTGACGCTGTAGCAGCTCGCGACAGTCATTCGGATACAGACGTCGACCACCGCAGGGATCGAGCAAATGATCGGCGCCGGGCACGCGCAGCAGGAAATGCCCGGGAAAGTTGACGCCGACCAAGGGAATCTCCAGCCCGCGTGCCAGTTCCAGCGCAATCAGCGCCAGTGTCAGCGGCTGCCCGCGTCGGGTGTGCAGCACTTTGTGCAGCAGCGCCGCCTGGGGGCGCAACGGCAGGAAATCGTCCTGGGCAAACCCCAGTTCAATCATTCGCCGCAACAGGGGCTGGGCCAGTTCATTGACCGGCAGCATCGGTAGCCCGTAGCTGACCCGTTGTTGCAGCTCCTTGAAGTCCTGCAGCAGCGCCTCGGGGTCGAGCTCTTTTTCGTGTTCGGCCGCGATCCACAGCGCGGCTTCGAACAGCGCGGGCGGTGAACGGTGCAGGCAGTCGAAAAAGCGTTGGCGCGGACTCATCGAAATCTCCGGGGCATGCCTCGTTTTAGCCCCGTCCGTGGCATTCGTCCAGTGCCGGGCCATGCCAGTCTCGGGTTATGCCGCAAAGCCGCGGTCTGCGCGGGTGCTTATTCCGGTGCGCTTCAGCAATTTTTGGGCGCGAGCCTATACTGGCGTTCTACAAGAAGTGATTCGGGAGCCCAACGATGTTTGCGCTCATGCAAAGCACTCGCCTGGAATCGCTGCACCTTAGCGTTGACCCGGTTACCGGGTTGAAGGCGGTCATTGCCATCCATAACAGTCGCCTCGGGCCAGCCTTGGGTGGATGCCGTTATCTTGCCTATCCCAATGATGAATCTGCGGTCGAAGATGCCATTCGCCTGGCTCAGGGCATGAGCTACAAGGCTGCGCCGGCGGGGCTGGCGCAGGGTGGCGGGGTGGCGGTCATCGTGCGCCCGGCCCATGTGGAAAACCGTGGCGCACTGTTCGAAGCCTTTGGGCGTTGCATCGAACAGCTTGATGGCCGCTACATCACGGCGATCGACAGCGGCACTTCGGTCGCCGACATGGATTGCATCGCCCAGCAGACTCAGCATGTCACCAGCACCACGTCGGCCGGTGACCCGGCGCCGCATGCGGCGATGGGCGTGTTTACCGGGATTCGGGCAACGGCGATGGCGCGCTTGGGCAGCGACAACCTCGAAGGTCTGCGCATCGCCATTCAGGGCCTGGGTAATGTCGGTTATGCACTGGCCGAACAACTGCACGCGGCCGGAGCAGAATTGCTGGTCAGCGACATCGACCATGGCAAGGTGCAACTGGCGATGGAGCAACTCAATGCGCATCCGATTGCCAACGATGCATTGCTCAGCACGCCGTGCGACATCCTTGCGCCGTGCGGTCTCGGCGGGGTGCTCAACAGTCACACGGTGACGCAATTGCGTTGCTCGGCGGTCGCGGGCTCCGCGAACAACCAACTGACGCACCTGGATGTCGCCGATCAGCTGGAGCGGCGCGGGATTCTGTATGCGCCGGATTATGTAATCAACGCCGGTGGCCTGATCTACGTCTCGCTCAAGCATCGCGGTGAAGAGCTGGGGACGATCACCGCGCACCTGTCGAAGATTTCCTCGCGACTGACCGAAGTGTTCGCCCATGCCCAGGCCGAGAAGCGCTCGCCGGCGCGGGTGGCCGATGAGTTGGCGGAGAAGGTTCTGTATCGCTGAAACGCAAAAGATCGCAGCCGTCGGCAGCTCCTGGATTGGAATACGTATTCCCTGCAGGCGCTGCCGAAGGCTGCGATCTTTTGATCAGGCGATGATTACTTGGCAGCTTTCGCCGCTTTTGCCGGTTTGGCCGGTGCTTCAGCAGACTCTGCCGTATCAGCCACTTCAGCCACTGGCTCAGCCGGTGCATTGATGAGTTCCGATAACGCATCAGGCTGGCTCTTGAAGGCTTTGGCGAACACATCGCGGTTCTTCGCCATGTAGATCCCGACTTCTTCAACCTGTTGCTCGTTCAGCGACGGCACGGCTTTCTGCAACACTTCGGACAGCATCTCAGCCAGTTCGAGCATTTTGTCATGACGGTCAGCTTCGGCTTTATCCATGAACAAGCGCTCCAGATCTCGGCTGCTGCGGTATACCACTTCGACGGCCATTCACCACCTCACATGCCTTCACATTTAGTTGTCTTAGCGACTACTGTATTTATATACAGCGAAAGGATAAGCGAATCCCTGCGCTTTGGGTAGTGGCTTTTTAATGTAGACCGGATTCGGGGTTTGTCAGGGGATGACCGCGTGGTGGCCATTCGAGAGCAAGCTCGCTCCCACAGGCTTCGGTGCAGGCTGGCATGTGCGACCAAACGCCACGGCGCAGCTTTTGCGGGGGCTCGCCATGATGGCGTGGCCTCGTTTCTGCATGAAACAGAGCGCGTGCAGAAAAACCGTCACGTCCAACACGCATCATCCGCCCGAGTCGGGCTAAGGAACATCATCGTGAAAATCAACTGGGCCGAGAAACTGCGGCAAAACGTGCATCAACTGGCCGAGTCCCTGGGCAACCTGTTCGTCGAAACCTTCCACTACCTGGCGCTGTTCGCCATCGGTGCGGTCACGGCGTGGGCGGCAGTGATGGAGTTTCTCGGGATGCTCGAGGAAGGCCACATCAAGATTGATGACATTCTTTTGCTGTTCATCTATCTCGAACTGGGGGCGATGGTCGGGATTTATTTCAAGACCAACCACATGCCTGTGCGCTTCCTGATCTACGTGGCGATCACTGCGCTGACCCGTTTGCTGATCTCCAACGTCTCGCACCACAATCCGCCGGACATGGGCATCATCTACCTGTGCGGCGGCATTCTGCTGCTGGCGTTCTCGATTCTGGTGGTGCGTTACGCCTCGTCACAATTTCCTTCGGTGAAGATCGAGAAACCGCAGCGCAAGCTGGGCGCTGGTTCCGGTGAACACCCGGAGATCGAGAAAGGCGAACTCTAAAGGCCCGCCGACGGTCGAGACTGGCTGTCGATTTGCTGCGGTGGCGGCGGCAGCCCGTCGCCGCTGGTCATCGCTTCGAGGATCGCCATGGCGCTGTGGCCCTGTTCGATGGCGATGCCGAATTGAATACTTTGCACCAGCCGCCGCAAGCGTTGTGGATCGTTGCGTTGTTCGCTGCTGATCATGCGTTTGGCCACGATGCGGCCGCTGTTCGACAGGGTCAGCATGATGCTGCCGTCCAGGCCCTGAATGCTCAGGTTGATCTGATAGTCCGGCGCGAAGGCATCGGTAATGATCTGAAAAGGATTGTCCATGATGCGTCACCGCCTGATTGAACGTGCAGTTGTTGACCGGCCGTGATCGGGTTGGTTCGCCATACCGGACCATCGGCCATTCCGTGGCCTGTGTGTTGCTTTGTGCAGGAGCTGCCGCAGGCTGCGATCTTTTGATCTGCGGTGTTTTGATGTCGGTCATGAAGATCAAAAGATCGCAGCCCGCGGCAGCTCCTGCAGGGATGTAGCAAGGGCTGTGCCGGGAAAATTGTTGGACAATGGATACGGGATAAAAAAGGCGAGCACCTGGCTCGCCTTTGTCATTTATGGCCCGTTTCAGGGCATAACCGAGTAGATGATCGCCGACAGTGCAATCAGGCCGATCAGCACCACAAACACGTTCGAAACCTGTCCCGAATACTGGCGCAAGGCTGGCACACGGCGGATGGCGTACATCGGCATCAGGAACAGCAGGCAGGCAATCACCGGGCCGCCGAGGGTTTCGATCATGCCCAGAATGCTCGGGTTGAACGTGGCGACGGCCCAGCAGCTGAGGATCATGAACAGCGCGGTCGCACGGTTAAGCCAGCTCGCCGACATCACCTTGCCACGGCTGCGCAGGCTTTTGACGATCATGCCCTGAAAGCCTTCGCTGGCGCCGATGTAGTGGCCGAGGAAGGATTTGGTGATCGCCACCAGCGCAATCAGCGGCGCGGCGTAAGCGATGACCGGAGTCTGGAAGTGGTTGGCCAGGTACGACAGGATCGAAATGTTCTGCGCC
Organism: Pseudomonas sp. HMWF006; assembly: GCF_003061205.1. Taxonomy (NCBI): domain Bacteria; kingdom Pseudomonadati; phylum Pseudomonadota; class Gammaproteobacteria; order Pseudomonadales; family Pseudomonadaceae; genus Pseudomonas; species Pseudomonas sp. HMWF006. The sequence continues at coordinate 15,940 of NZ_QAIU01000648.1, read as the reverse complement.
TTCGCCGCTGCCAGATCTGTCGGCGACAGCGCCAGCACGCAGCTGAAGCAGAAGAACATTACCGTCACCACCATCATGCCGTGGGCCATGGCGAGGATGCCGCTGCTCTTGCGCTCGGCCTGTGCGCCGTAGCGCTGTTTCTGGTCGACCGCGAACGCCGAGATGATCGGCGAATGGTTGAACGAGAACACCATCACCGGGATCGCCAGCCACAAGGTCTTGAGGAACACCGACAGCGGCATCGCCTCTTGAGCGCTGGCGAAGAACGCGCCGTTCCAGTTGGGGATCAGGCTCAGGCCGAGCAGCAACAGGGCGGCAACGAACGGATAGACCAGCACGCTCATGGCTTTGACGATCACATTCTGTCCGCAACGCACGATCGCCATCAGGCCGAGGATCAGCACCAGCGACAGGATGGCCCGGGGTGGTGGAGCGATGTGCAACTGGTGTTCGAGAAAACTGCTCAGGGTGTTGGTCAGCGCGACGCTGTACACCAGCAGTATCGGGAAGATCGCGAAGAAATACAGCAGCGTGATCAGCTTGCCGGCACCGATACCGAAGTGTTCTTCAACTACTTCGGTGATGTCCCCGGAGCGTCCGGACAACACGAAACGGGTCAAACCACGGTGGGCGAAAAACGTCATCGGGAAGGCCAGTACGGCCAGAATCAGCAGCGGCCAGAAACCACCGACACCGGCGTTGATCGGCAGGAACAAGGTGCCGGCACCAATCGCGGTGCCGTACAGGCCGAGCATCCAGGTGGTGTCGGATTTGCTCCAGTCCTTGTGGGCCGTTTCGGTGTTGTGTGTGCGATCTACAGCGGGATTTTCGGCAGCAGGTGTGCGTACATCGGTCATCGTTTTTGCCTCGTTATTATTTTTGCTCGGGCTCACGTTTGGCAGACCGTTGTGCGCGGTCTGCCGGGGCGGTCACGGAATGCGCGTCAGCACTCCACCCAGCTCACGGCCAGGCCGCCCCGTGAAGTCTCTTTGTATTTGTCATGCATGTCGGCGCCGGTGTCGCGCATGGTGCGGATCACCCGGTCGAGGGAAATGAAGTGTTTGCCGTCGCCGCGCAGGGCCATTTGCGTGGCGTTGATCGCCTTCACCGCCGCGATGGCGTTGCGCTCGATGCACGGCACTTGCACCAGGCCGCCGACCGGGTCGCAGGTCAGGCCGAGGTTGTGTTCCAGGCCGATTTCGGCGGCGTTCTCCAGTTGCTCCGGGGTGGCGCCGAGCACATCGGCCAGGCCCGCTGCGGCCATCGCGCAGGCCGAACCGACTTCGCCCTGGCAACCGACTTCGGCGCCGGAGATCGAGGCATTTTTCTTACACAGAATGCCGACGGCGGCGGCACCGAGAAAGAACGCGACCACATCATCGTCAGACGCGTCCGGGTTGAATTTCATGTAGTAGTGCAGAACTGCCGGAATGATCCCGGCTGCACCGTTGGTCGGCGCGGTGACCATACGCCCGCCGGCAGCGTTTTCTTCGTTGACGGCGAGGGCGAACAGGTTGACCCATTCCATTGCCGACAGCGTCGAACTGATCACATTCGGCTTGCCGATTTCCAGCAGGCTGCGGTGCAGTTTCGCCGCCCGGCGCGGCACGTTCAGACCACCAGGCAGAATCCCTTCGTGGCGCAGGCCTTGTTCGACGCACTCGCGCATCACCGACCAGATGTGCAACAGGCCCTGGCGGATTTCGTCGTCGCTACGCCAGGCGCGTTCGTTGGCCATCATCAGCTCGGACACACGCAGGTTGTGCTGCCTGCACAGGCTCAGCAGTTCGGCGGCGCTGGAAAAATCATACGGCAACACCACATCGCCAGCCGGCGCCACACCGGATTCTGCCTCTGCGGCCTCGATGATGAAACCACCGCCGACCGAGTAGTAGGTTTGTGCGAACAGCTCGGCGGTTTCGCCGAAGGCTGTCAGCGACATGGCGTTGGGGTGGTAGGGCAGGCTCTCGTCGAGCAGCAGGAGATCGGTCTGCCAGTTGAAGGCAATTTCTCTTTGCCCGGCGAGTGACAGGCGGCCTGTTTCGCGCAGTTGCTGGATACGTGGGTCGATGGTCGACGGATCAATACGGTCCGGCCATTCGCCCATCAGGCCCATGACCGTGGCGCGGTCGGTGGCGTGACCGACGCCGGTGGCCGACAACGAACCGTACAAACGGATTTCCACACGACGGACATCGTTCAACACACGCTGATCAATCAGCGCCTCAACGAAGGTCGCAGCGGCGCGCATCGGGCCGACGGTGTGGGAGCTGGACGGGCCGATGCCGACTTTGAATAGATCGAAAACACTGATAGCCATGCTAAAGCCTTACAAGCAATGGAGTAGGAATCGCTGCCATTTTTTGTAGGCCAAGCGCAATGTCGGCGATACTGCCTACCTCGGTACTACGTGACCAACGAAACTTTCTAAGAAAGCCTTTAGCAGGACTAAACGATGAGCCGTCAATTGCATGCCCAGACCTACGTCTGGCTGCAGGTGTTTTCCTGTGCCGCGCGGCACCTGTCGTTCACCCGCTGTGCAGAAGAGCTGCACATCACCCCGGGGGCGGTCAGCCAGCAGATCCGGCAACTGGAGGAGCGCCTCGGTTTTCGCCTGTTCCATCGTCGGGCGCGGGGTGTGGAGCTGAGCGCGGAAGGGCAGCGGCTGGCGATTACGGTCAATGAGGCCTACGGCAGCATCGATGCCGAACTGCGCCGACTGGATGCCGGAATGATCAGCGGGATTCTGCGGGTACGTTCGATTCCATCGTTCCTCAGCAAATGGCTGACCCCGCGTCTGCCGCGCCTGCAGCAGCGCTATCCCGACATCCAATTACGCCTGGTGGCCGAGGACAGCAGCGTGCCGTTGCACGAGGGCGACTTTGATCTGGCGATTGACCTGAACGACGGCAGCTACCCGGGGCTGCTATCCACAGCCTTGCTCGATGAGCAGATTTTCCCCGTGTGTGCGCCGAGTCTGCTGCGTGGACGCCCGCCGCTGCATGGGCCGGCGGATCTGGTGCATTTCCCGCTGCTGCACGACATCACGGCCTGGCGCGGCAGTTACGAATATGCGGAATGGGAGTTTTATCTGAACGCGATCGGCTTCGAGGGCGCCGATGTCCGGCGCGGCCATACCTTCAATCGCAATCACTTGACGATCGAAGCCGCGATCGCTGGCATGGGCGTGGCGATTGCCCGGCGCACACTGCTCAATGATGAGCTGGAACGCGGCACCTTGATCGTGCCGTTCGGGCTGTCGGTGCCCAATCACAAACGCTACGTGTTGCTCTATGCGCCGGGGGCGCTGAGCCATCCGGGCGTGCGTGCGGTGCATGACTGGCTGGTGGAGGAGGCGGGGATTTTCCGCAGTTTGCACCCGTTGAACGACGGGCAATTGTGAGCAGATTTTGCAGGGTTGCGAGGCGACCCAACTCCCGACCTTACCAGTGACTTGCTCGGTTGTCCGGCTTTTTTTGCGAATGAATATTTATCTTTTTCCAGGGGTTGAAATGTTCGTCGGTCGGGCCGATTGTTGTAATCAAGAGGTCACGAAATCCTGTTCAAGGCCTCTTGCGAGCTAGCTGAAATAAGGGATGAACTATGCAAATCCAAGTCAACAGCGATAACCATATTCAAAGTAGTCAACGACTGGAGGAGTGGGTACGTACAACCATTGAGAGCACGCTCGAACGTTATGAAGAAGACCTGACCCGCGTCGAAGTCCATCTGGCCGACGAGAACGGTGACAAACCAGGTCCCCATGACATGCGCTGCCAGCTGGAAGCGCGGCCAAAAGGCCATCAACCGATCTCCGTCACTCATAAAGCCGATTCGCTGGAACAGGCGATCGACGGTGCAGCCGAAAAACTGGAACACGCGCTGGAGCACCTGTTTGGCAAACTGCGAGGCAAACCCCGCGCCGCCATCGTGCCCTTCACCGCCAAGGCCAACGACAAGCTGTTGGCAGAAGAGTTTGACGAGAACGAACAGGCAGCGATCAACAGTTGATGCGCTGATTTCATAAGCCACCGAATGAGAACGGGCCTGCGAATGCAGGCCCGTTTTTGTTTGTGTCGCTGTCAGAACGCTACAGAAGTCTGCACATACACCGTGCGCGGCTCACCCACGTACTTGCCCTTGTTGTTGTCATCGAACGAACGCGTGAAGTACTGGGTGTTGAAGATGTTCTTCACTCCCACCGCCACATTCAGGTCCGACAGTTGCGGGCCGAAGTCATAACCCGCACGGCTGCTGAACAGCATGTAGCCCGGGATCTTGCCGGTGCTGCCATCGGCGCTTTCTTTTGAGGTGTTGGCATTGTCGGCGAACTGGTCGCTCTGGAAGCTGCTATCGAAGTTGAGTTTCCACGGTCCCTCGGTGTAACCGACGCCGATCGTGCCTTTGTGTTTCGAGGAGAACGGCACGCGATTGCCCTTGTTCGGCCCGTCTTCGCGAATGGTCGCGTCGACGTAGGCGTAAGTGGCGTACACATCGAAACCGGCCAGTGCCGGGCTCACGTCATCCAGCGCGTAATTGACGCTGGTCTCGATGCCTTGATGGCGGGTCTCGCCACGGGCAATCACCGAATCGTTGGTCTGGTTGCTTTCATACTGGTTGTCGAAGTTGATCAAAAACGCGCCGATTTCCGCACGCAATGCGCCGTTGTCGTAACGGGTGCCGAGTTCCCAGGTGCGGGCCTTTTCCGGCTTCACTTCGCCGCTGCTCACGCGGTTGGGCATCTGGCTGTACTGCACGCTGCCGAACGAACCTTCGGTGTTGGCGTACAGGTTCCAGCTGTCGGTCAGGTGATACAGCACGTTCAGCGCCGGCAGCGCGGTGTTGTAATCGCCCTGGTATTTGGCGTTGGTCAGGTTGTTGGTCTGCTGCGACTCGATCATCTCGTAGCGCACGCCCGGGGTGATGGTCCATTTGCCGATGTCGATGCGGTCGTCGACGAAGAACGCATTGGCCTCGGTACCGCCCCGAGTGTCGCGGTCGTTGCGGCTGTTGCTGGTCGGGTACTGGTTGCTGCTGATCGGCGTGCGATAGCGCAACTCATGGCCGGCCTCGTTGATGTAGCGGTAGCCAACGCCGACTTCATGGCTGGTCGGGCCGAGGTCGAAGCCCTGGGCGAAACGGGTTTCGAAACCGCGCACCCAATACTCACGTGGCGACAGCGAGAGGAAGCTGCCCTGATCGAGATAACCGCTGCGCAGGGTCTTGGTGAAGAAGGTGTTGGCGGTGAATTCGCGTCGATCTTCCTGATAGCGATAGCCGAAGTTGAACATCGTCCGCCGGCCCCAGAACTGGTCTTTCAGCCGCGTCGACTGATACGGATCGGCGTCGTAATCGGCGACGCTCAAACCACCCGGCATGTCCGCCTTGCCTTCGTAATACTGGGCCATGGCGTTGAAACTGTTGGCCTCATCGAGCTGGTATTTGCCCTTGAGAATCAGGTCGTCGATCTCGGTGTCGCTGTGTTCTCGCCAGTCGCCGCCACGGGTGCCGGAGTACAGCAAAGCGCCACCCAGACCATTGGCGTTGGTGCCGCCGGCCAGCAGATTGGCGCTGGTCTTGAAGCCGTCATGGCTCGACGACGGGCTGGTTTCGGTCTGGAAACCGCCCTTGACCGTCGGCTCATCAGGAATGGCGCGAGTCACGAAGTTGACCACGCCGCCGACGTTCTGTGGGCCGTAACGCACCGCGCCACCACCCCGTACCACGTCCACCGCATCCATGTTGCCCATGCTGATCGGCGCGAAGGACAACTGCGGTTGACCATACGGTGCGAACGGCACGGGAATGCCGTCCATCAACACGGTCGAGCGCGCGGCCAGTCGTGGGTTCAAGCCGCGAATGCCGAAATTCAGCGCCATGTCGTGGCTGCCGGTGCCGTTGTTTTCCGGGGCGTTGACCCCGGGAATGCGGTTGAGCACGTCCCGCGCCTGCGTCGCGCCCTGGCGTTCGAAGTCTTCGCGGCGGATCACGTCGCGGGCGCCCGGATGCTCGAAGACGTTGACCTGCGCCGCATCGCCCAGCCAGTCACCGACGACTTTCGACGTGTCCAGCTCCAGAGCACCGGTGGTCACCGGTTGCAGGCTGAAGGCATTGTTGCCCTCGGCGCGGGCTTGCAGGCCGGTGCCTTCGAGCAGTGCATCAAGACCTTGCGCGGCGGTGTAACTGCCCTCCAGGCCACGGCTTGGCACACCGCTGGTGACTTGCGAACCGAAAGAAATCAGCACGCCGGCTTCACGGCCAAACTGGTTGAGGGCGTTTTCCAGCGACGCCGGGGCGATGTGGTAAACCCTGGTTTCGGCTGCCAGGGCGGGCAGGGCGCTGAAGCTCAGGCTGGCGCCGAGGACAAGGTTGCGCAGGCTGCGGGCCAGGGGTGTGAGGCGGGTGGGGTGCATGACGGATGATCCTGAGAAGGTTGAATCAAGGGGCTTTCCTTCTCTGTCACGTCAGATCTGAAAAACGGCTCATGGTTTACAAACATTTTTTCGACTGTTTTTGTGGCGAGGGAGCTTTCAGGCTTTGGCTTCTACGGTTACCCAATACCGGGTAAAACGCCTGACTTTCACCGGCAAACTGATTTCCAGCACATCCAGAATCCGTTCGCTGTCATCCAGGGGATAAGTCCCGGAAATCAGCAGGTCGGCAACTGTCGCCGCGCAGTTCAGCTGCCCGCGACGGTAGCGGCTCAGTTCATCGACGAAGTCGCCCAGGCGCATATGCGCCGCGACCAACATACCGTCGGTCCAGGCGCCGCTGTTGGCGTCCAGTGGTGTGGCTTCGCTGACCGTAGTCGCGCTGAAACTCAGTTGCCGGGCCACCGGCAACAACATTGGCGCACGATCGTTGGTGGTCAGTTCGACCCGGCCTTCAAACAATGCCACCTGGGTGCGATCGGCAAACTGGCGCACGTTGAGTCGAGCGCCGTGGGTCTTCAGGACGCCCTGCGCGGTACGCACTTCGAATGCCTGCACGGCGTTCAGCAGCATTTCCCCTTCGAGCAGACGGATCAATCGCTGTGAACCGTCGACATCGGCAGCACTGGCGGTGTTGAGTTGCAGTTGATCCGCCGTGCCCAGGGAAATCTTGCGCCGCTGCCCCACCGGGCTGCGGTAGTCGGCGAGCAGCGCCGGCAGCGGCGTGTGCTCGCGCATCCCCCAGGTGAGTGCCGATCCGGCGCCGAGCAGCACCAGCAGTTTCAGCGCCTGACGACGGCCGGCGGATGGCGGCGCATTCAATGCCGCGTGGGCCAGCGGCGAAGACACCCCGCGCAAGCGCTGGTTGACCCGCTGGATGTGTTCCCATGCGCGGCGGTGTTCGCTGTGTGCATCCAGCCATTGTTGCAGCGCCTGCTGCTGGCGCGGGGTAAAGGTGCCTTGCTGCATTTCCAGCAGCCAGTGCACGGCCTGCTCGGCCACCTGCGAAGAGAAATCCGGGACGCGATTCACAGGGCGAAATAGCAGCGCATTGCCGCTTTGTTCAGATGGCGTTTGACCGTGGCCACGGAAATCCCCAATTCGCCAGCGATCTGTGGATACGTCAGGCCATCGACCTGCGCCAGCAGGAAGGCGCGTTTGACCGGGCGCGGCAAACCGTCGAGCAACTGATCCAGCTCCATCAGGGTTTGCAGGATGATCGCTTTGTCTTCTTCCGACGGCGCGAGCATTTCCGGCATCTGCGCCAGCGTGTCGAGGTAGGCACGCTCGAGGTCCTGACGACGGTAATGATTGAACAGGACTCGCTTGGCCAGCGTGGTGAGAAAGGCCCGTGGCTCGATGATCAACGGCGGTTCGCGGGCGCTGAGCAGCTTGATGAAAGTATCTTGTGCCAGGTCCGCCGCGCTGTCCGGGCAGCCGAGTTTGCGCCGCAGCCAGCCGGTCAGCCAGGGGTGGTGGGCCTGATAAAGCGATTCGACAGGATGGGCGGACGACAACGGTATGACTCCGGGCGTCTGGGGGACGCGGTAAAGAGCATGCGTTAGAGAACAAGAACTGTTCGCATTGTAGGGGTTCAAGCTGTCGGCCGGCAATCAGATGCTTTTGCGTATGAGAATATTTATCATTAATATTGCTCGCCTGTAGGTTCGGTCGATCGGTCGGACGTTTTTCGTTTCAGGGTCGAAACATGAAAGGCAAACTCGCCGCACTCCCATTGTCCTATCGTCTGGCTATCACCTCGCGGGTGTTGGCCGCGGTGTTTGGCGGCTATCTGGTCGCGGCACTGGCCAGTGTCACCCTGACCCTCTGGCTGCCGTTGAGCCGTGCCGAAGCGGTGGTGACCGGCATGACCATTTCCTTCCTGGTCTATCTGGTTGCCGTGCTCTGGTGCTTTGCCTGCCGCACGGCGTGGTCGGCGTGGGTCGGCTTGCTGGTGCCGAGCGTGATGCTCGCGACCATCTCCGGCGCGGCGCGCGGCTTGGGTTACGCATGAAAGAGGGCTTGCACCCGTTGATGGCCTGGCTGCCCAGCAGGATCTGGCTGAGCCTGTTGGCCAGCCCGGCCGCCGCATGGGCGTTGGTCTGACATGCTGATCAGTCATCCACCGGAATCGCGCGACGACGAGCCGCAGGGTGCCCGTGCGCATTTCCTTCAGGTGTTTCTGTCCCAGCGTTCGCAAATGGAAGCGCTGGTGAACCGCCGCGTCGGGTGCCGGGCGACGGCGGCGGACCTGGTGCAGGATCTGTTTCTGCGTTTCTGGCGGCGGCCGCTGGTGCAGGTCGAAGAACTCAGCACCTATCTGTTGCGCTGCGCCGGCAACATCGCCATCGACCATTTGCGCAGCGAAGGCACGCGGGTGCGGGTCAACGAAGGCTGGCAACCGGAGGAACCGCACAGCCACGGCAGCGAACCGCAAGCCGCACTCGAAGCCGGCAACGATCTGCGCCACGTTGAAGCGGCGTTGCGCGCCTTGCCCGAGCGCACCCGGCAGATTTTTTTGCTCAATCGCATCCACGGCCGCAAGTACGCGGACATCGCCAAAGCCATGGGCCTGTCCCAAAGCGCTGTTGAAAAACATATGATGCGCGCCCTTGAGGCCTGCAAGGCCAGCCTGCGCGAACCCGCGCCACGCCTGCCAGGGAAAGCACCGTGAACCGATCCGATTCTATTCCCCCGACGCCCGCGCAGGAGCAGGCTGCGCTGGCCTGGCTGAGCCTGTTGCACGACCGGCCGAGTGCTGGCGATCAACTCACGTTCAGCCAATGGCTGCGCGCCGATCCGGCCCACGCCCGGGCGTATGCTCAGGCTCAGGTGATCTGGGAACTGAGTGAAGGCCCGGCACGCACTCTGGCCGATGAAGAGGCTTTCGCACTGCAGGGTTACCTCAACGCGATGGATCGCCCGCGCCGCAAGTCGCTCGTTCGCGGGTCCGGCGTGCTGGCGCTGGCGGCGAGCCTGTTGTTGATGGTCAGCCTTGGAACCGGCTGGCAACCGCAGCGCTGGATCGCTGATCTGGGCGCTGACTATGTCTCGGCGCCCGGCGAAATCCGCACCGTGACCCTCGCCGATCAGTCGCAAGTGACTCTGGACGCCGACAGCGCCATCGCCGTGGATTTCAGCCAGGGCGAGCGGCATGTGCAGTTGCGCCGTGGTGCCGGTTTTTTCAGCGTCACCCATACGGGCGCTCCGTTTGTGGTCGAGGCCGAGCAGGGCCAGGCGCGGGTGCTCGGCACGCAATTCGAAGTGCGTCTGCAACCTCACGGCGCGCAGGTCACGGTGTTGTCCGGGCGAGTCGGGGTGACGGCGCAGCGTGAGGGCGAGCAACAGATTCTCACCGCCGGCCAGCAAGTCGCCTATGGCCAGGGCGCTGCGCAAAAATGGCATGCGGTGGACAGCGAAGCGCAACTGGCCTGGCGTCAGGGCTGGCTGACGTATTACAAAACCACGCTGGCCGATGTGGTGCAGGATTTGCGGCGCTATTACCCGGGGCGGATTGTGCTGCTCGACGATGAGTTGGCGGCACGCAAGATCAGCGGCAGTTTTCCGAGCAAGGACCCGCAGGCGGTGTTGAGTTCGCTGCAAGGGGTGTTGGGGTTTGAGCAGCATCAGGTGCTGGGGCATCTGATTATTTTGCGCTGAGGCTTTCGGTCTGGTCGCGCGCAAGCCAGATCCGCCAACACAATTTTTGAAAATATTTTCAGGATGGGGGTGAGGTAAACCACAGGCCCATCCGTGTAGTGACTGAAACTGCGAGTCATTCGCATCCGTTGCGGTTCTACACAGGTCATTGAGCAATGAAGTCCAGGGCAAAATCGGGTTCGGTCAAACAGTGGTTAGGCGTTTCGGCGTTGAGTTTTTCCGCATTGGCGTTGTTGCCGATGAGCGTGGCGCTGGCGGCTGAAGCCGTCAGCAGCCCGGCGCAACAGCCGTTTACTTTCGCCTTGGCTGCCAAACCGCTGCCGCAAGCCTTGAGCGACTTTACCCGTGTCACCGGGCAAAGCGTGGTGTACACCGACGAAGCACCGTATGGCTTCAATGCGCCGGCGGTGAATGGCCAAATGAGTGCCGAACAAGCGCTGCAACGGCTGCTCGCCGGTTCCGGGCTGAACTTCCGTCGTACCGACAGCCACACCCTGGCGCTGGAACCACAACCCACCGCCGGCGCGCTGAACCTTGGCGCCACTACCATTACCTCGATGCGCGACGATCCGCTGAGCTACCAGCCACCGGAAACCAGTTCGGTGATGCGTTCCTCGGCCTCGCTGCAGGAAATCCCGCAGACCGTCAACGTCATCCCGGCGCAGGTCATCCGCGATCAGACCCCGCGCAATCTCGACGACGCCCTGGCAAATGTCAGCGGCATCACCCAAGGCAACACGCTGGGCAGCACCCAGGATTCGGTGATGACTCGCGGCTTTGGCGATAACCGCAATGGCTCGATCATGCGCGACGGCATGCCGATCGTTCAGGGGCGGGGCATGAACGCCACGGTCGATCGGGTCGAAGTGCTCAAGGGCCCGGCCTCGTTGTTGTACGGAATTCAGGACCCGGGCGGCGTGGTCAATCTGGTCAGCAAGAAACCTGAACTGACTCAATACAATGCCCTGACCCTGCGCGGCTCGACCTACGGCGACGGCAAGAATGGCAGTGGCGGCACCTTCGACAGCACCGGTGCGCTGGGTGAATCCGGCCTGGCCTACCGGCTGGTGCTCGATCACGAAGACGAAGATTACTGGCGCAATTACGGTACCCACCGCGAGACCCTGATCGCGCCGTCGCTGGCCTGGTTCGGCGAGCGCACCCAACTGTCGTTCGGCTACGAGCATCGCGAATTTCTCACCCCGTTCGACCGTGGCACGTTGATCGATCCGCGCACCAACCACCCGCTGGACATCTCGCGCAAGCAGCGCCTCGACGAGCCGTTCAACGACATGGAAGGCCGTTCGGACCTTTATCATTTCGAAGCCGACCATGAACTCACCGACGACTGGAAAGCTCACTTCGGCTACAGCTGGAACCGCGAAACCTACGACGCCAGTCAGGTGCGCGTGACCGCGATCGACACCAAGAAAGGCACGCTGACCCGCAGCATGGACGGCACGCATGGCGCGATCAGCACCGACCGCTTCACCACCGCCAGACTTGAAGGCAAGGTCAATGTGCTGGGCATGCAGCATGATCTGGTGTTCGGTGTCGATGACGAGTACCGCAAGATCTATCGTGCTGACCTGATCCGCCAGAAAAGCCTGAGCACCTTCAGCTACACCAACCCGGTGTATGGCCGCGAAGTGGAAGGCACCACGGTCAGCCCGGCGGACAGCGCCCAGACTGATTTGCTGCGCAGTGATTCGGTGTTCATGCAGGACTCGATTCATCTTGATGATCAGTGGATTCTGGTCGCCGGCGGGCGCTTCCAGGAGTACGACCAGTACGCCGGCAAAGGCGTGCCGTTCAAGGCCAACACTGACAGCAATGGACAGAAGTTCGTACCGCGCGCCGGTCTGGTGTATCGCTACACCGACGAGTTGTCGTTCTACGGCAGCTATACCGAGTCGTTTAAACCCAACTCGACCATCGCCCCGTTGAGCGGCAGCAGCACCGTGCTCGACGGCAGCATTGCGCCAGAAGAAGCCAAGTCGTGGGAGCTGGGGGCGCGGCTGGATATACCGGGGCGCCTGACCGGCAACATCGCCCTGTTCGACATCAAGAAACGCAACGTGCTGGTGGCCAACTCGGAAGGCCCGACCACGATCTACAGCGCGGCCGGCGAAGTGCGTTCCCGCGGCCTGGAACTGGACCTGACCGGACAGCTCAGCGACCGCTGGAGCATGATCGGCAGTTATGCCTATACCGATGCCGAAGTCACCGAAGACCCGGACTACAAAGGCAAGCGCCTGCAAAACGTGGCGAAGAATTCCGGCTCGTTGTCGGCGGTGTATGACTTCGGCAGCGTGATCGGCGGCGATCAATTGCGTGTCGGCGCCGGGGCGCGGTATGTCGGCGAGCGCGCGGGCAACGCGGTGAATGATTTCGACCTGCCGAGCTATACCGTGGCTGACGCGTTCGCCACTTACGACACCAAGGTCGAAGGGCAGAAGGTCAAGTTCCAGCTCAACGTGAAGAACCTGTTTGATCGCACCTATTACACCTCGGCGGCGAGCCGGTTCTTTGTGTCGATGGGGGATGCGCGGCAGGTGTCGCTGTCCAGCACCCTGGAGTTTTAAGGCAAAATCAAAAGCCCCTCACCCTAACCCTCTCCCGGAGGGAGAGGGGACTGACGGAGGTGTGTTGCGCAATACGTCGACCTGAAACATCGAGTCGCTTATGGATTCAGAACAGCACTTTCAGGTCGGCGTAATGCTTGAGCATCTTCCAATCGGCCCCCTCTCCCTCAGAGGGGACTGATCGAGGTGTGTTGCGCGATATGTCGACCTGAAACATCGAATCGATTATGGATTCAGAAAAGCACTTTCAGGTCGGCGTAATGCTTGAGCCTCCCCCAATCGGCTCCCTCTCCCTCAGAGGGGACTGACCGAGGTGTGTTGCGTGATACGTCGACCTGAAACATCGAATCGATTCTGGATTCAGAACAGCACTTTCAAGTCGGCGTAGCGCTTGAGCGTCCCCCAATCGGCTCCCTCTCCCTCCGGGAGAGGGCTGGGGTGAGGGGAGGAGGGTTCAACGCAAAAACGCCTGCCGATACTCACCCGGTGTCCCGCCCAGAACCTGCCTGAACCGATTGGTGAAATGACTCGCGCTAGCAAACCCGCACGCCAGCGCAATCTCGCCCAATGGCAACGCCGTCCCGCGCAACAATTCCCGTGCCCGACTCAAACGTCGCGCCAACACATACTGATGCGGCGGCAGGCCGAAACTGGTGCGGAACATCCGCGCAAAGTGGTATTCCGACAGCGCACATAACCCGGCCAGTTGCCCCAGGCTGATCGGCTCGGCCAACTGACTGTCGATGAGCTCTACCAGTTGCCGACGCTGATGCGCTGCCAGTCCGCCCTTCAAACGCAGGCCCTGACGCGCACCCACCTGGCTGAGCAAGGTATGGCTGATCAGTTCATGGGCCAGGCTGCTGGTCAATAAGCGTTCGCCGGGCTCGTCCCAGTTCAGCGTCAGCAACTGCCGGAAGCGTTGAGCCTGTTGCGGATCTTCGAGAAAGGTTTGCTCGCGCAGTTGCATTTCCCGAGGCTCGCGATCAAGCAGAGTCACGCAACCGAGGGCAAATTGTTCGGCGCTGAAATACAGATGCGCGAGGCGGATATCGCCATTGATCACCCAGCCCGATTCATGGTCGGCCGGCAGGATGCACAATTTGTCCGGCCCGCCTTTTTGACCAGGTTGATCACGACGAAAGGTGCCGGTGCCTCCGGCGATGTAGCAGGACAACGTGTGGTGGCTCGGCGCTTCATAATCCTGCGCATCGTGGTGGTTGGTCCACAAAGCGGCAGACAAGCCGTCACCGAGCTCGGCGCTGTGCACGAGGCGTGCGTTCGGCGAACTGTTTAGTGCTTGAAAGACTTGCAGGGTATCAATGGCTGCCATGATCGGTTCTCTTCAACGCCTTGCATCCTACTCCGTAGCCTTCGCGCTGCCAGCCTGCCGCCAGACAAAAGCGCAAGATTATGCAAGTGCCTTGACCCGTGTTGCAGCACCCTGACGCTCAATTAAGCGCAAACCCTGTGGCGAGCAAGCTCGCTCGCCACGCAAAAGCGTTTAGCTGTGCAGTATCAGGGAGTATTTGCCATGAATCTGTCGTTGTATCTGCTGACCGTGCTGATCTGGGGGACCACCTGGATTGCCCTGAAATGGCAACTGGGCGTGGTCGCGATTCCGGTGTCGATCGTCTATCGCTTCGGCCTCGCCGCACTGGTGCTGTTTATATTGTTGTTGCTCAGCCGTCGTCTGCAACCGATGAACCGTCGTGGGCATCTGATCTGCGTGGCGCAGGGGCTGTGCCTGTTCTGCGTCAACTTCATGTGCTTCCTGACCGCCAGCCAGTGGATTCCCAGCGGTCTGGTGGCCGTGGTGTTTTCCACCGCAACGTTGTGGAACGCCCTGAATGCGCGGGTGTTCTTCGGCCAGCGCATTGCACGTAACGTGTTGATGGGGGGGGCGTTGGGGCTGTTCGGTCTGGGCATGTTGTTCTGGCCGGAGCTGGCCGGCCATCAAGCCAGCCCGCAAACCTTGCTCGGCCTCGGTCTGGCGCTGTGCGGCACCTTGTGTTTCTCGGCGGGCAACATGCTCTCGAGCCTGCAGCAGAAGGCCGGCCTCAAGCCGCTGACCACCAACGCCTGGGGCATGGCCTATGGCGCGGCGATGCTCTCGGTGTGGTGCCTGGTCAAAGGCATTCCGTTCGACATGGACTGGTCGCCACGCTACGTCGGCGCATTGCTGTATCTGGTGATTCCGGGTTCGGTGATCGGCTTCACGGCCTATCTGACGCTGGTCGGGCGCATGGGCCCGGAGCGTGCGGCGTACTGCACGGTGCTGTTCCCGGTGGTGGCACTGAACGTTTCGGCGTTCGCAGAAGGTTACCAGTGGACCGCGTCGGCGCTGGTCGGGCTGGTGCTGGTGATGCTGGGCAACGTGTTGGTGTTTCGCAAACCGCGGGTGGCGCCGGTATCCGCTGCTGGCAAACTGGCCTGAGGCAACGGAAGGGAACAACGGGCAGATGTTTCGCAGCGCCTGCCCGTTGTGGTTTCAGCGCTTAGCCGCGCCAGACTTGCGGGTTGACCAAATCCTGCGGGCGTTCGCCGAGCAAGGCGCTGCGCAGGTTGGCGAGGGCGCGGTTGGCCATGGCTTCGCGGGTGTCATGGGTGGCAGAGCCGATGTGCGGCAGGGTCACGGCATTTTTCAGCTGGAACAGCGGCGATTCGGCCAGCGGTTCTTTTTCGTAGACGTCGAGGCCGGCGCCACGGATGCGGTTGTTTTGCAGGGCTTCGATCAAAGCCGGTTCATCGACCACCGGGCCGCGAGAGATGTTGACCAGGATCGCGCCCGGTTTCATCAGCGCCAGTTCGCGGTGGCTGATCAGGTGACGGGTCTTGTCGCTGAGCGGCACCACCAGGCAGACGAAGTCGGCTTCGGCCAGTAACTGGTCGAGGCTACGAAATTGCGCGCCGAGTTCTTGTTCCAGTTCGGTCTTGCGGCTGTTGCCGCTGTAGAGAATCGGCATGTTGAAACCGAAGCGGCCACGGCGGGCGACGGCCGCGCCGATGTTGCCCATGCCGACGATACCGAGGGTTTTGCCGTGGACGTCGCAGCCGAACAATGGCGCGCCGACGCTGGCTTGCCATTGGCCGGCCTTGGTCCAGGCATCGAGTTCAGCGACGCGGCGGGCGCTGCTCATGATCAGGGTGAAGGCAAGGTCGGCGGTACTTTCAGTGAGCACGTCCGGGGTGTTGGTGAGCATGATCCCGCGTTCGTTGAAGTAGTCGAGGTCGTAGTTGTCGTAGCCCACCGACACACTTGAGACC
>NZ_QAIU01000647.1:2811-4903 GCF_003061205.1 Pseudomonas sp. HMWF006 | reverse complement strand
CGCCACCACTGATCACGCTGCTGACCGAGCCCACCACCAGCACTGCGGTAACGAGCGTGGCCACACACCAGGCGAGGAAACCGTGGGCGGTGTCGCGGAAATACACTTCGTCACCGTGCATGTTCGCCCACTTCACCCGCAGACGACCGGCGATGTAACCCCCCATGCCCGAAGCGATGATTTGCGTCGCCGCCAGCCAGACAATCGTGGAAATGCCCAGGCCCTTGGCGCTGATGCCCTCTCCGGCCCACGGTGAAACGGCAGAGAAACCCAAACCGAAACCGAGCAGCACGAGAATCATCGACAGTGCAGCGGCAGCCGCCGCACCGGCGAAAATCGCGCCCCAGGAAACGCCTGACACGCTGCTCGAGTCTTCGTAAGCAGGATAAAACCCATCTGAGGATCTATTCATTGTTGTACCGCTCCAGGCATGAAAAATAGTGTTACAACTCGTCATCAGACGAATTGCAGTGACCGTGCCAGTCGCAGAAATTAAATAAATCCTTTGGTTTCAATCAGTTATAAAAAATGAACTTCCCCGGACCATGCAACTTGCAACAAATGCCCGAGAACAGCGGGTTTTATGCATTGGCGGCGAGGCACGTTATTTGCGCTTGTAGCTTTTGTTACCACTGGGCGTCAGGCAATACACGCCTCCGCGCGGCCCCGTGCAAAACGAGCCTGTGCCGCAGGCACAGCCATCGTCGCTCTGGAGAAAGTTTTGCGGGCGCGCCTGCTGGCGTTCGCCGAACAGGGCGGCACAGCTTTTCTTCGAGCCGCTGATAGAGCCGTCATTGCACAGGAACAGGTCGCCGTCGCAACGATCAATTCCGCCCTTCTTCCCGGAACAAGGGGTATTGGCGGCGATCGCCGAAGCACTCAACAGCGTCAGCACCAACCCGGTTATTGGCATCCAGCCACGGCGAATCAACGTACGCACCGAAACCACTCCTTATTGAGATTGTGGCCAGATGATATCAACGTTCAGGAAAATATTTCCCCAAGCCCGCTCAATGGCAGCTACAACATGAAAGTTAATTTAAAGCGTCACGGAAATTTCTTGGCAAAATGCAGCCATTCCGTTGAACCGATCAAGGCCAGCCCTATGACGCGTATTTTGACCATCGAAGACGACGCCGTGACCGCCCGGGAAATCGTCGCCGAATTGAGCAGCCACGGGCTCGACGTCGACTGGGTCGACAATGGCCGCGAAGGCCTCGACCGGGCGGTGAGCGGCAATTACGACCTGATCACTCTCGACCGCATGTTGCCCGAACTGGATGGCCTGGCCATCGTCACCACCCTGCGCACCATGGGCGTGGCCACGCCGATCCTGATGATCAGCGCCCTGTCCGATGTCGACGAGCGCGTGCGCGGCCTGCGTGCCGGTGGCGATGACTACCTGACCAAACCGTTCGCCACCGACGAGATGGCGGCGCGGGTCGAAGTGTTGTTGCGCCGGCAGAACAGCGGCGCCACCCAGGCGACGACCTTGCAGGTCGCGGATCTGCAGCTGGACTTGATCAGCCACGAAGCGCGTCGCGCCGAACAAGTCCTGACGCTGTTGCCGACCGAATACAAACTGCTGGAATTCCTGATGCGCAACAGCGGCCAGATCCTTTCGCGCATGATGATTTTCGAAGAGGTCTGGGGTTATCACTTCGACCCGGGCACCAACCTGATCGACGTACACATCGGCCGTCTGCGCAAGAAAATCGACGCGGCCGGCAACGTTCCGCTGATCCGCACGGTACGGGGCTCGGGTTATGTCATTGCCGAACCCGTCTGACGGCTGGCGCTCCTCCAGCAGCCGTTTGCTGGCGCTGTACAGTTCGCTGTTTGTGGCATGGAGCGCGATCCTCATGGGGGTCATGTATTTCGAGGTGTCCGGCTACCTCGACAACCTCGCCAAACATTCGCTGATGCAGCGTCAGCACCTGTTTTCGCACTTTCGTGGCGAGCAACTGGAAGAAGCCCTCGCCGCGAGCATGACCTTCGACATCCGCGGCATCGACGCCTATGGCCTGTTCGATGCCGAAGGCACCTACCTCGGTGGCGCACTGCAACGGATCCCCGAAGGCCTGCCGCTGGA
>NZ_QAIU01000647.1:1716-2800 GCF_003061205.1 Pseudomonas sp. HMWF006 | reverse complement strand
CCCGCCGACAGTTGCGACGCCGTTGCCACGCAAACCCGTGACGGACGCT
Organism: Pseudomonas sp. HMWF006; assembly: GCF_003061205.1. NCBI lineage: Bacteria > Pseudomonadati > Pseudomonadota > Gammaproteobacteria > Pseudomonadales > Pseudomonadaceae > Pseudomonas > Pseudomonas sp. HMWF006. The sequence continues at coordinate 2,751 of NZ_QAIU01000647.1, read as the reverse complement.
GGCTGGTGTTGTTGCGCGACAACGGCTCGCTGTTCGCGGTGACGCGGATCATCCTGCACGCGTTGTTCTGGGGCGTGTCGCTGACGATTTTGCCGGGGATTGCCGGCTGGCATTTGTTACGCCGTCGGCCCTTGCGGCGGATTCGAGCGATTCAGGCCAGTGCCCAGGCCATCGTCGCGGGCGATTTGACCCACCGCTTGCCGCTGTCCAATCGCCGCGATGAACTGGACATGCTCGCCGCCATTGTCAACGCCATGCTTGAGCGCATCGAACGTTTGATGCATGAGGTCAAAGGCGTGTGCGACAACATCGCTCACGATCTGCGCACCCCGCTGACCCGCCTGCGCGCGCAGTTGTACCGCATGCAACAACAGGCCGGTGAAGGCTCGCAGGAAGCGGCGCAACTGGATCTGGTGCTGGCGGAAGCGGATACGCTGATGGCGCGGTTTCGCGGGTTGTTGCGGATTTCCGAACTGGAAGACCGTCAGCGCCGCTCGGGTTTTGTCGAGCTCGATCCGGTGCAATTGCTGCAAGAACTGCACGAGTTTTACCTGCCGCTGGCCGAGGAAGGCGAACTGCTGTTTGTACTGAACATGCCGGAAACCCTGCCACGCCTGAACGGTGATCGGGCACTGTTATTCGAGGCGCTGGCGAATCTGTTGAGCAACTCGATCAAGTTCACCCCGGCTGGCGGCACGGTGATCCTGCGCGGCGTGAATGACGGCGGGCATACGCGGATCGAAGTCCACGATTCCGGGCCGGGGATTCCCGAGGCCGAGCGTGAGGCGGTGTTTCAGCGGTTCTACCGGGCCGAGGGTGGGCAACCGCAAAGTGGCTTTGGCCTCGGCCTGTCGATTGTGGCGGCGATTGTCAGCCTGCATGGCTTCAGTCTTGAAGTGGGCCAGAGCGATCTTGGCGGGGCGAAACTGATGCTCGATTGTCGGCAGAGTCTGATTTCAAAATCCTGAAAATCACCGCGATGCAATGTAGGCGTGAGCCTGCTCGCGATGTCGGTGGGTCAGCCAACATGTTTGT
>NZ_QAIU01000647.1:530-1685 GCF_003061205.1 Pseudomonas sp. HMWF006 | reverse complement strand
CGCCTGCAAGGGTTTTTGTGGTGTTCAATCAGGCGGGGTAATTGGCCCGCAGGGCTGCGAGGCCGCCCTGGTAGATGCCGCTGAACAACGCCACCACCTCCTCCTCACTTACGCCGTTGGCCGTGAAGCGTCCCGACCACGTCACCCGCGCGCCCTGCCCGTGCGCCTCGACCTTGATCGTCGCCAGATAATCCGTGGCCGGGAACGGCGCCTGTTCGATTGAATAGCTGTAGGTCTTCGCTGCGTTATCGAACGTTTGCAGGCGTTCGATCACCACTGCGCCGTCAGCGGTTTGCAGGGTGCGCACGCGCCCGCCCGCGCTCAGCTCACTCTTGGGAATCAACGGCAGCCAGTCCGGCAGCGTGTTGAAACCACCAATCAATTGCCAGACCTGATCGGCCGAGGCCGGGATGTCGATCGTTGCTGATGCAGTTGCCATAAATAAAGGTTTCTCCAGAAGACTTCGGTTTCAGATCGCCATGCTGTCGACGACACCGCCATCAACCCGCAGAGCCGCGCCGGTCGTGGCCGAGGACAGCGGCGAAGCGATGTAGGTGACCAGATGCGCAACTTCTTCGACATCGGCCACGCGCTGGATGATCGAGGTGGGTCGAGCCTTTTGCACAAAGGCGTCGGCCTCATCGCGCAGGCTGCGACCGGACTCGGCAGCGGCGTCCTTGAGCATCTGCTCCAGACCGTCGGTGAACGTCGGGCCCGGCAGGATCGCATTGACCGTGACGCCAGTGCCAGCCAGGCGCTTGGCCAGGCCATGCGACACCGCGAGGTTAGCGCTTTTGGTCACGCCATAGTTGAGCATGTCGGCCGGCGTCGCCACACCGGATTCAGAAGACAGGAAAATCACCCGACCCCAGCCCTGCTCGACCATCGCCGGCACGTAGTGCCGCGACAGGCGCACGCCGGAAATCACGTTGACCTCGTAGAACCGTGTCCACTCGCTGTCCGGGGTGTCGAAGAAATCCACCGCGTCGAAAATCCCGAGGTTGTTCACCAGGATGTCCGCCCGCGGTTGTGCAGCGAACAGTTTTTCGGCGCCTTCGGCGCTGCCCAGATCAGCCGTCAGTCCGCGTAATTGCGCGCCCGGCACCTTCTGCCGAATGCTCGCCAGCGCCGCGTCAACCTTGACCGTGTCGCGAC
>NZ_QAIU01000647.1:0-507 GCF_003061205.1 Pseudomonas sp. HMWF006 | reverse complement strand
AATACCCGCCGTGCTGCCACTGACAATGGCCAACTTACCGCTCAAATCAATTTTCATCACACACCTCCCAGGTAGGAGCTGCCGCAGGCTGCGATCTGTTGATCCGGCAACGGCGCCCGTTCAGAAACCAGTTTTGCCTCACGCAACACCTGCCAGAACCCGGCCGGTATCACCGCCGCCGACGCCGCGACATCCTCGGCAAGCGCATGTGGCGCGGTACAACTTGAGCGCCACCGAGCAACTCGAAGGCCTGCGTCAGCGTAGCCTCGATATCGCGTTGGTGAGTGAGCCGCCGACCGATGACGACTCCGACCTGCCGGGTGTTCAGGTGCTCGACGATCCGATGCTGCCGGCCTTGCCCGAGCAGCCGTTGAATGAAGCATCGCCATCGCGAGCAGGCTCACTCCTCCAGAAAAACACTGGCGATCTACACTGAACGGATCAGCCTTTTGCCGTGAGGCCGCCATGAAAATGTCTGCGCAAATGACCGTCGTCGCGATACTCGCC
>NZ_QAIU01000646.1:0-5004 GCF_003061205.1 Pseudomonas sp. HMWF006 | reverse complement strand
GTAGGCAATGGCGCAAGGATGTGTAGCCTGTAAGACGTGTCTGAAGGTGTCTTTTAAACACCTTCGTTTAAATGAAGAAATTTGCGCCGAACATAAGGGCCCCTTCGCGAGCAAGCTCGCTCCCACATTTGGATTGCATTTCAATCTGACATTTGGAATGCATTCCCCTGTAGGCCTTCGCCTGCTCGCGATAGCGGTCTGTCTGGTTTGAATGTATTGACTGGAAAAATCCTCATCGCGAGCAGGTGAAGGCCTACATGGGTCGCGTTCACCTCCCTCTCTGTTTCAATCCTTGGCAAAAGTTGGAAAGCTTCTTGCAGTACCCGCCGTGAGCCCGCTCTGGGCGTCAAAAGTTTGCTTTAAAGGAACGGGGAAAACCGGTGGATCGCTCTCAGTTATTCAACACTGCTCGCTCGAATGTTGCCGACCTCAGTCGAGGCAATCTGGGCGTGCCATTGTTGCTGCTGGTCATGCTGGCGATGATGATGTTGCCGGTGCCGCCGTTCCTGCTCGACGTGTTCTTCACCTTCAACATTGCCCTGTCGATCGTCGTCCTGCTGGTCTGCGTCTATGCATTGCGGCCGCTGGATTTCGCGGTGTTCCCGACCATTCTGCTGGTGGCGACGCTGCTGCGGCTGGCGCTGAACGTGGCGTCGACGCGGGTGGTGATGCTCCACGGTCAGGACGGCCACGCCGCCGCCGGCAAGGTGATCCAGGCCTTCGGTGAGGTGGTGATCGGCGGTAACTACGTGGTCGGTATCGTGGTGTTCGCGATCCTCATGATCATCAACTTCGTCGTGGTGACGAAGGGTGCCGGGCGGATTTCCGAGGTGAGCGCACGCTTCACCCTCGACGCAATGCCCGGCAAACAAATGGCGATCGACGCCGACCTCAACGCCGGCCTGATCGACCAGAACCAGGCCAAGGCCCGGCGTTCCGAAGTTGCTCAGGAAGCCGAGTTCTACGGTTCGATGGACGGTGCCAGCAAGTTCGTCCGGGGTGACGCCATCGCCGGCCTGCTGATTCTGTTCATCAACCTGATCGGCGGCATGGCCGTTGGTATCTTCCAGCACAACATGAGTTTTGCCGACGCCGGCAAGGTTTACGCCTTGCTGACCATCGGTGACGGTTTGGTGGCGCAATTGCCATCACTGTTGTTATCGACAGCGGCGGCGATCATGGTGACCCGTGCTTCCGGTTCGGAAGACATGGGCAAGCAGATCAATCGTCAGATGTTCGCCTCGCCCAAAGCGCTGGCGGTGGCGGCGGGCCTGATGGCGGTCATGGGCCTGGTGCCGGGCATGCCGCATTTCTCGTTCCTGAGCATGGCCGCGCTGGCTGCCGGTGGCGCGTACCTGTTCTGGAAGAAGCAGAACGTTGCCAAGGTGCAGGCTCTGCAAGAGGTCAAGCGCCAGCAGGAACTGCTGCCGTCGCCGGCCCGCGCCATGGAAACCAAAGAGCTGGGCTGGGACGACGTGACACCGATCGACATGATCGGCCTGGAAGTCGGCTATCGCCTGATTCCGCTGGTCGACCGCAATCAGGGTGGGCAATTGCTGGCGCGAATCAAGGGCGTGCGCAAGAAGCTCTCGCAGGATCTGGGCTTCCTGATGCCGACCGTGCATATTCGCGACAACCTCGACCTGGCCCCGAGCGCTTATCGCCTGACCCTGATGGGTGTGATCCTCGCCGAAGCCGAGATCTATCCCGATCGCGAACTGGCGATCAACCCGGGGCAGGTCTACGGCACGCTCAACGGGATCAACGCCAAAGATCCGGCTTTTGGCCTGGAGGCGGTGTGGATCGAAATCAGCCAGCGTGCGCAGGCACAATCGCTCGGTTACACCGTGGTCGATGCCAGTACCGTGGTCGCGACTCACTTGAACCAGATTCTGTACAAGCACTCCAGTGAGCTGATTGGCCACGAAGAAGTGCAGCAACTGATGCAATTGCTGGCCAAAAGCTCGCCGAAACTGGCTGAAGAGCTGGTGCCGGGTGTGGTGTCGCTGTCGCAACTGCTCAAGGTGCTGCAGGCGCTGTTGGCCGAACACGTGCCGGTGCGCGATATCCGCAGCATCGCCGAAGCCATCGCCAACAACGCTGCCAAGAGTCAAGATACCGCCGCATTGGTGGCTGCGGTCCGGGTTGGCGTTTCTCGCGCCATCGTCCAAAGCATTGTAGGCACTGAGTCCGAGCTGCCTGTGATCACCCTGGAGCCAAGGTTGGAACAAATATTGCTCAATAGTCTGCAGAAGGCAGGACAAGGCTCGGAAGAGGGCGTTTTGCTGGAGCCGAGCATGGCCGAGAAGCTGCAGCGTTCGTTGATCGAAGCGGCGCAGCGTCAGGAAATGCAAGGTCAGCCGGTGATCCTCTTGGTAGCCGGCCCGATACGCGCGATGCTCTCGCGCTTTGGTCGCCTGGCAGTCCCTGGATTGCACGTGCTGGCCTACCAGGAAATTCCGGACAACAAGCAAGTGACCATCGTTGCGACAGTAGGGCCCAACGGCTGAGGTAGTGGTTTATGCAAGTTAAGCGTTTTTTCGCCGCCGATATGCGTCAGGCCATGAAGCTGGTTCGTGATGAGCTGGGCGCTGATGCCGCCATCATTGGCAACCGCCGCATTGCCGGCGGCGTCGAGCTGACGGCGGCGCTGGATTACAAATTGTCGGCGCTGGCGCCTCGGGTTCCGAACATGGAACTCGAAGACGAGCTGCGCAAGACCCAATCGCGCATCGTCACCGCCCAGGCCGAACTGAGCCTGCGTGGCGAAGCCGACGGCAATACCAATCGCCAGTTGTTCGCCGGGCTGCCGTTGACGGCCGGCCTGCCGCTGACTGCTGCCGAACCTTTGAGCGAGCCGGCCTACGCCGCTCCGGCGCGTCCGGCCCCGGCCCCTGCGCAGTCCTCCGGCGGTGTCGACCCGCGTGCACTGGACTCGATGCGCTTCGAATTGAACAGCCTGCGCGAACTGATGGAAGTGCAGCTTGGCACCCTGGCCTGGAATCAGCTGCAAGGCAGCCGCCCGGCGCAGGCCAATCTGTATCGCCGTCTGCAGCGCATCGGCCTGTCCGGCCCGCTGTCGCGCGATCTGCTGTCGATGATCACCGATATCGAAGAGCCGCGTCAGGCCTGGCGCATGTTGCTTGCGCATCTGGCGCGGATGATTGCCGTGCCGGAAGTCGAGCCGCTGGAAGAGGGCGGGGTGATTGCCATGGTCGGCCCGGCCGGCATGGGCAAGACCACCACGCTGGCCAAACTGGCCGCGCGTTATGTGCTCAAATACGGCGCGCACAACGTGGCGCTGGTGAGCATGGACAGCTTCCGCATCGGTGCACAGGAACAGCTCAAGACCCTCGGGCGGATTCTCAATGTGCCGGTGACGCACGTTGATCCGGGCCAGTCGCTGGTGCAGGCGCTGGATCCGTTGCTGCGCAAACGCGTGGTGCTGATTGATACTGCCGGCCTGCAAGCCAGCGATCCGGCCCTGCGCATGCAGCTGGAAAGTCTGGCCGGGCGCGGCATCCGTTCAAAAAATTATCTGGTGCTGGCAACCACCAGCCAGAAACAGGTTCTAACCGCCGCTTATCACAGTTACAAGCGTTGCGGGCTTGCCGGGTGCATCCTGACTAAACTGGATGAAACGGCCAGCCTTGGCGAAGTGTTGAGCCTGGCGATCAGTCATGAATTGCCGGTCGCGTACCTGACCGATGGCCCACGGATTCCGGATGATCTGCATCTGCCGCGCCGTCATCAGCTGGTCAGCCGCGCCGTCAGCGTGCAAATGCAGGAAGAACCCAGCGAAGAAGCCATGGCTGACATGTTCGCTGATATCTATCACAGCCCGACCAAGCAGGTAGGCTGAGGTATTCATGAACAGTTTTTGTACCTACATCGATGGCCTGCCATGCATTGTTCCGGTTGTGAACGCGCAGCCAGTAATGTGGCCTCCGTCTATGCAAGACAAGGTAAAGAAATAACATGGGCAGCATGCATCCCGTACAGGTGATCGCGGTGACCGGCGGCAAAGGTGGCGTCGGCAAGACTAACGTGTCAGTGAACTTGTCTCTGGCGCTGGCAGAGCTTGGCCGTCGGGTCATGCTGCTGGACGCCGACCTGGGGCTGGCGAACGTCGACGTTCTGCTGGGACTGACCCCCAAACGTACTTTGGCCGACGTGATCGAAGGCCGCTGCGAGCTGCGCGACGTCCTGTTGCAGGGCCCCGGCGGGATCCGCATCGTGCCGGCCGCTTCCGGCACCCAGAGCATGGTGCACCTGAGCCCGGCGCAGCACGCCGGCCTGATTCAGGCGTTCAGCGACATCGGCGACAATCTCGACGTGCTGGTGATCGACACCGCTGCGGGTATTGGTGACTCGGTAGTCAGTTTTGTACGCGCCGCGCAGGAAGTGTTGCTGGTGGTCTGCGACGAGCCGACGTCCATTACCGACGCCTACGCGCTGATCAAACTGCTCAACCGCGATTACGGCATGAACCGCTTCCGCGTGCTGGCCAACATGGCCCAGAGCCCGCAGGAAGGGCGCAACCTGTTCGCCAAGTTGACCAAGGTCACGGATCGCTTCCTTGACGTGGCCCTACAATACGTCGGCGCCGTGCCTTACGACGAAAGCGTGCGTAAGGCGGTGCAGAAGCAGCGTGCGGTCTATGAAGCCTTTCCGCGTTCCAAGTGCGCCCTGGCGTTCAAGGCCATCGCCCAGAAGGTCGACACCTGGCCGCTGCCGGCGAACCCGCGCGGCCACCTGGAATTTTTCGTCGAGCGCCTCGTGCAGCAAACGGCAGGACCAGTGCTATGACCGCCAGCGGTATGAATTACTACAAGAAGTCGGCACGCGACGCGCAATACGAGTTGATCGAGCGTTACGCGCCACTGGTCAAACGCATTGCCTACCACTTGCTGGCACGCTTGCCGGCCAGTGTGCAGGTCGAAGACCTGATTCAGGCCGGCATGATCGGTCTGCTCGAAGTCTCGACCAAATACGACGCCAGCA
>NZ_QAIU01000082.1:0-1738 GCF_003061205.1 Pseudomonas sp. HMWF006 | reverse complement strand
TGTTGCACCCAATCTCGTCGGACAATTCGACATGGCGCGCTTGCAAGCGCTGCAGGGCAGGCAGATCGAGGCCCGGGGCTGGGTGGTCGACCGTTCGCGGCGCGGTGGATTGCAGGCGGGCCAGCCGCGCTGGCTGCTTCCGTTGACCGATCCGGCCATGATGCGCAGTTCTCGCTGAAGAAAAATTGTAGACATTTTTTCTGTCGATTGTGAACAGTCCAGCCCTTGTGCGCCGTGGCTCTTGGCCCAAAGTCGTAGGACAGGGCGCTTGACAGGGGTGACTGCTCAGTCTTGTGGGGACTTTGCGAGGCGCGTATCCTCGCTGACCAGTCTGTCCAACAGTAAAAAGCGGAATGCCAAAATGTCTGATCTGAAAACTGCCGCTCTCGAATATCATGCCAATCCTCGTCCAGGGAAGCTGAGTGTCGAGCTCACCAAGGCCACTGCTACCGCCCGCGACCTGTCGCTGGCCTACAGCCCCGGCGTAGCTGAACCAGTGCGTGAGATCGCCCGCGATCCTGAACTGGCCTACAAATACACCGGCAAGGGCAACCTGGTTGCAGTCATTTCCGATGGCACCGCGATTCTGGGTCTGGGTAACCTCGGCCCGCTGGCTTCCAAGCCGGTAATGGAAGGTAAAGGCGTACTGTTCAAGCGCTTCGCCGGTATCGACGTGTTCGACATCGAAGTCGACTCCGAAAGCCCGCAAGCCTTCATCGACACCGTTAAACGCATCTCCATCACCTTCGGTGGCATCAACCTGGAAGACATCAAGGCACCTGAGTGCTTCGAGATCGAACGTGCTCTGATCGAGCAGTGCGACATTCCGGTATTCCACGATGACCAGCACGGCACCGCGATCGTGACCGCTGCGGGCATGATCAACGCCCTGGAAATCGCCGGCAAAACCCTGCCGGAAGCGAAGATCGTCTGCCTCGGTGCTGGCGCTGCGGCCATCTCCTGCATGAAGTTGCTGGTGAGCATGGGCGCAAAAATCGAAAACATCTTCATGGTTGACCGTACCGGCGTGATCCACTCCGGCCGCGACGACCTGAACCAGTACAAAGCGGTATTTGCTCACGCCACCGACAAGCGCAGCCTGGCTGATGCTCTGAAAGGCGCTGACGTGTTCGTCGGTCTGTCCGGCCCGAACCTGCTGAGCGCTGAAGGCCTGCTGTCGATGGCGGCCAACCCGATCGTCTTCGCCTGCTCGAACCCGGATCCGGAAATCTCCCCGGAACTGGCACACGCTACCCGCAGCGATGTGATCATGGCCACCGGTCGTTCCGACTACCCGAACCAGGTCAACAACGTACTGGGCTTCCCGTTCATCTTCCGTGGTGCCCTGGACGTTCGCGCCAAGCGCATCAACGAAGAAATGAAAGTGGCCGCGGCCAATGCCCTGCGTGAACTGGCCAAACTGCCAGTGCCGCAAGACGTGTGCGATGCCTACGGTGGTGCCCCGCTGGAATTCGGTCGTGAGTACATCATTCCGAAGCCAATGGACAAGCGCCTGATCACCCTGATCTCCGACGCTGTGGCCAAAGCCGCGATCGAGACCGGTGTGGCCACCCTGCCGTATCCGAAGAACTACCCGCTGAAAAGCGTGGATGACGTGTTCAACGGCTAAGTCGTTGTAACGCTTCAAACAAAAGCCCCGGCTTGTGAGAGTCGGGGCTTTTTTTATGCCTGAAGATCAAGAGCCCCTCACCCTAGCCCTCTCCCGGAGGGAGAGGGG
>NZ_QAIU01000645.1:0-4922 GCF_003061205.1 Pseudomonas sp. HMWF006 | reverse complement strand
GTTGTCGCTGCCCACATACGGGTAGTGACTGACCTTGACCCCGGCGGTGGCGAAAATCGTTTCGTGGATCGGCCAGGTCGGGTTGCTCAGCCACACGCCCTTGCCCGGCAGGCATTGGGCGATGAAGTCGGCCGCCAGACGCAGGGCCCCGGTGCCGCCCGGCGTCTGGGTGGCGCCGGCACGTTGTGCGGCGATCAGCTTCGAGTCGGCGCCGAGCACCAGCTCATTGATGACCTTGCCGAACAACGGATTGCCGTGACCGCCGATGTAGGTCTTGGTGTCCTGGCTTTCGACCAGGCGCGCCTCGGCTATTTTCACCGCTTCGGGGATCGGCGTCAGGCCCTGGGCATCCTTGTAGACGCCAACGCCGAGGTCGAACTTGCGCGGATTGCTGTCCTGCGCATAGGCCTCCATCAAACCGAGGATCGGGTCGCCGGGTACCCGGCCGATGGCGTCGAAGTGCATTACTTGCGTCCTTCTGCGGTCTTGGCCACTTCGTCAGTGCGTGCAGCCATGATGAAGTCGTTGCGGTGCAGGCCCTTGATCGAGTGGCTCCACCAGGTCACGGTGACTTTACCCCACTCGGTCAGCAGGCCCGGGTGGTGACCCTCGGCCTCGGAGATTTCGCCGACTGCGTTGGTGAACGCCAGTGCATGCTTGAAGTTCTTGAACAGGAAGACCTTCTCCAGTTGCATGATGCTGTCGCGCACTTCGATGTTCCAGTCAGGGATCTGCTTGATCAGGATCGGCAGTTCTTCATCGCTGACTTGTGGCGCATCGGCGCGGCAGGCTTCGCAGTGGGCTTGGTTCAAAGTGGACATGATGTATTCCTGAAATCGAGAGTGTTTTTTTTATTAAAGCTTTTGAGCTGTCAATGCCGTCACGCTAAACCAAAGTGGCGGCGCCGGACAGGCTCAATTGTCAGCAAAAGTCGCGGTTCACGCGGCTTTCGGTTTCGGCGGAAATTTCGGCGCGTGCAGACCCAGCTGCATGCCTTGCTTGACCATGGCCATGATGTCTTCATGGGCTACGTCGAACAGGCGCTTGAGGTTCGGCAGGACAAAGTACAACGGCTGCAGGATGTCGATGCGATACGGCGTGCGCATGGCTTCCAGCGGATCGAACGGCTGATGCTCAGGCTCGTCCGACAGGCAATAAACGGTCTCTTTCGGCGAGGACAGGATGCCGCCGCCGTAGATGCGTTTGCCTTGCGGGGTGTCGACCAGGCCAAACTCGATGGTCATCCAGTACAGGCGCGCCAGATACACGCGCTCTTCCTTGGTGGCCTGCAGGCCGAGCTTGCCGTAGGTGTGGGTGAATTCGGCGAACCACGGGTTGGTCAGCAGCGGGCAGTGGCCGAAGATCTCGTGGAAAATGTCTGGCTCTTGCAGGTAGTCCAGCTCTTCGCGGGTGCGAATGAAGGTGGCCACCGGAAACTGTTTGCTGGCGAGCAATTCGAAAAAGGTCTGGAAGGGGATCAGCGCCGGGACGCGGGCGACCTGCCAGCCGGTGGTCTCGCCGAGCACTTTGTTGATCTCGCCCAGTTGCGGAATGCGGTCGTGTGGCAGACCGAGTTTCTCGATACCGTCCAGGTACTCCTGGCAAGCACGCCCTTCGATCACTTTCAGTTGGCGAGTGATCAGCGTATTCCACACCGCGTGTTCTTCGGCGGGGTAGTCGATAAAACCTTGCGCATCGGGCTCGCGGGCCACGTATTGCGTCTGCTTCATACTGCTCTCCTGCTAGGGGAATTCGTTCTTGTTATGTCCAGCGATGGATTCAGGATTACCCGAGAGCGCATTGATGTGCAGCAGGTTGAAACGCCTTTGCGTAGGAAATGTCTCTTTAAATCGTAAAATAATCGTTACGCTTTGCAGGATAACTCACGTTTACGGTCATTCGTGGGTTTGAAAAGGCCGATGGCTGTCACATAATCTTGACAACTATCTGCGCGCCTCGACAGAAAAGTCTGGCGCAGTCCCCCTGTAGGAGTGAGCCTGCTCGCGAAAGCGGTGTGTCATTCACCTTCAGTACAGCCTGATAAGCCGCTATCGCGAGCAGGCTCACTCCTACAGGTTCTTTATCGTTTATTCGGACGATTTTTATGCGCATCAAAGTCCATTGCCAGAACCGCATCGGCATCCTGCGCGACATTCTCAACTTGCTGGTCGCCTACGGGATCAACGTGGCGCGCGGTGAAGTGGGTGGCGAGCATGGCAACGCGATCTATCTGCATTGCCCGAACCTGATCAACATCCAGTTTCAGGCGCTGCGGCCGAAGTTCGAGGCGATTGCCGGGGTGTTTGGTGTCAAGCGTGTCGGTTTGATGCCGAGCGAGCGTCGGCACATGGAATTGAATGCCTTGCTCGGTGCGCTGGAGTTTCCGGTGTTGTCGATCGACATGGGCGGCTCGATTGTCGCCGCCAACCGTGCGGCGGCGCAGTTGCTCGGGGTGCGCGTCGATGAGGTGCCGGGGATACCGCTGTCGCGTTATGCCGAAGATTTCGACCTGCCGGAACTGGTGCGCGCCAACAAGTCGCGCATCAATGGCATGCGGGTCAAGGTCAAGGGCGACATCTTTCTGGCTGATATCGCGCCGCTGCAATCGGAGCATGACGACAGCGAAGCGATGGCCGGCGCTGTGCTGACACTGCACCGTGCCGACCGGGTTGGCGAGCGTATCTACAACGTACGCAAACAGGAGTTGCGCGGCTTCGACAGCATCTTCCAGAGCTCGAAAGTGATGGCGGCGGTGGTGCGTGAAGCCCGGCGCATGGCGCCGCTGGATGCGCCGCTGTTGATCGAAGGCGAGACCGGCACCGGCAAAGAGTTGCTGGCGCGTGCCTGCCATCTCGCCAGCCCGCGCGGGCAATCGCCGTTGATGGCGCTCAATTGCGCCGGCTTGCCGGAGTCCATGGCCGAGACCGAGCTGTTCGGTTACGGGCCGGGCGCGTTCGAAGGGGCGCGCGCCGAAGGCAAGCTCGGCCTGCTGGAACTGACGGCGGGCGGTACGCTGTTTCTCGATGGCGTTGGCGAGATGAGCCCGCGCCTTCAAGTGAAACTGCTGCGCTTTTTGCAGGACGGTTGCTTCCGGCGGGTCGGCAGCGATGAAGAGGTGTATCTGGATGTGCGGGTGATCTGCGCGACTCAGGTGGACTTGTCCGAACTGTGCGCACGCGGCGAGTTTCGCCAGGATCTGTATCACCGTTTGAATGTGCTGTCGCTGCACATCCCGCCCTTGCGCGAATGCCTCGACGGGTTGACGCCACTGGTGGAGCACTTCCTCGATCAGGCCAGTCGGCAGATCGGTTGCTCGCTGCCGAAACTGGCGCCGGCGGCGATGGATCGTCTCAGTCATTACCATTGGCCGGGTAACGTGCGGCAGTTGGAGAACGTGCTGTTCCAGGCGGTTTCGCTGTGCGACGGCGGCACGGTGAAGGCTGAGCATATTCGCCTGCCGGATTACGGCGTGCGTCAGCCGCTTGGCGATTTCTCGCTTGAAGGTGGTCTGGACGAGATTGTCGGGCGTTTCGAAAAAGCGGTGCTGGAGCGGCTGTATTCCGAACATCCAAGCAGCCGGCAGTTGGGCAAGCGGCTGGGGGTTTCGCACACCACGATTGCCAACAAACTGCGCGAATATGAAGTGGGCAAAGACCCCGAAAACTAACAGCAACGCTGTGGTATCAAGCGTTTTTGTGGCGAGGGGGGTTATCCCCGATCGGCTGCATAGCAGTCGCAAAACCTACGAATGAGGTCGTTCTGAAGGAAAAGCGGGGCGGCTTCGCCACCCATCGGGGGATAAATCCCCTCACCACAAGTTCTCCTTCAGCCGCAGAGATCGGGATTGCCGCCAAGCGGCATAACACCGCCGGTTTTTCGACTTCGATACATTTCAAGTTTCCCCTCTGATTCCCTCAAGTCCTTTGTTTATCGGGCTGCCAGCCGCCAGAAAAAAGTTGGTCTGCAAATTGCTTATGGCTCAGCAGTACAGCGGTGGGCGGCAAACGTCCGGCATGCAGAGGAAAGAGTGTGGACAAGTACCTTTATGTGGCAATGACCGGCGCCAGCCAGAACGCACTGGCGCAAAAGGCCCATGCCAACAACCTGGCGAACATCTCCACCAACGGTTTTCAGCGCGACCTGGAGCAGGCGCGTTCGATGCCGGTGTTCGGTGACAGCTTTCCGGCGCGTGCCTTTGCCATGAGCGAACGCCCGGCCACGGATTTCACCCCAGGCTCGCTGGTACAGACCGGCCGTGACCTCGATGTCGCCGTCACCGGCAATGGCTGGATCGCCGTGCAGAACCCGAACGGCGGCGAAAGCTACGTGCGCACCGGCAGCCTCAACGTCGACGCCCTCGGCGTACTGCGCGCCGGCAACGGCATGCCGGTGATGGGCAATGGCGGTCCGATCGCCGTGCCGCCCGAGCAGCAGATCGAAGTCGGCGAAGACGGCACCATCAGTATTCGTGCGATGGGCGAAGGCCCGCGCGTCATGGCGGAAGTCGACCGGATCAAGCTGGTCAACCCGGACATCAAGAACATGAACAAGGGCCTCGACGGCTCGATTTACACCAAGGACGGCCAGCCTGCGCCGGCCGACGCCAACGTCAAACTGGTGTCGGGTTTCCTTGAGTCGAGCAACGTCAACGCCGTGGAAGAAATGACTTCGGTGCTGGCCCTGGCCAAGCAGTTCGAGTTGCACGTCAAGATGATGAACACCGCCAAAGACGACGACCAGGCCATGGCTCGGGTCTTGCAGATCAGCTAATTATCAGAACGTCGCGCCGTAAAACAGGCGCACGAGGAGAATCGAATGCTTCCGGCTCTATGGGTTGCCAAAACCGGTCTGTCCGCTCAGGACACCAACCTGACCACCATTTCCAACAACCTGGCGAACGTCTCGACCACGGGTTTCAAACG
>NZ_QAIU01000644.1:995-1649 GCF_003061205.1 Pseudomonas sp. HMWF006 | reverse complement strand
CGCCAGGCGGTCATGCCCGCGCTGGACCAGTGCGAACAGTTCCGCCGACGGCTGCAACGCCCCGGTGGAAAGGCTTTCGTAAAGGTATTCCAGCTCATGGGCGAGGTCGCCGATCGGACCGATCTCGACCATCCGTGCACCGCCCTTGAGGGTGTGCAGATCGCGCAGCAGGGTTTCCACTTCCTGGCGATTGCCCGGTTCGGCCTGCCAGCGCAGCAACGCCGCGCCAGAGTTTTCAATGATGTCGAAACCTTCTTCGAGGAAGATTTCCAGCAGCTCCGGATCGTGTGCGGCACTGTCATGATCCGCCGTCGGTAACGGCGCTTCGCCCAGCGGTTGCCCCTGACGCAGCTCGCGAATCGCGCCGATCAGTTCCTGCGCCGGGCTCAGCGGCTGATGGCTTTGCAACTGGTCCAGCAGCAACGCCAACTGCGCGTGGCTCTTGAGCAGTAACTGGCCCAAGGCGTCGCTGTGGCTGTAGCGGCGATCCACCAGACCTTCGTAAAGACTTTCCAGCTCCTGGGCCAGATCTGCGATGGCCGCCACTTCGGCCATGCGCGCGCCGCCCTTGAGGGTGTGCAGGTCGCGCTGCAATGAGGACAGCGGTGCGGCGTTGTCCGGGTCGTTGAGCCAGCGGTGCAAGGCTTGTCCGGC
>NZ_QAIU01000644.1:0-985 GCF_003061205.1 Pseudomonas sp. HMWF006 | reverse complement strand
AATGCTCAGGGTACGGCTGCCATCGCTGCGGATCAGGCCCATCGACGACGGGTCAAGGCTCTCGTCGAGCAACTCGTGCAGGGCGCGAATGCGCGCAGGCTGCGGCGTGACTTCCTGGCCGGCGGCCAGTTCGTCGAGCATGTTGATCAGCGCTTCGTGGGCGTTCTGCGCTTCTTCGAAAAACCGCTCGCTGACCGCCAGGCTGCTTTCTTCCACCGCGCCATAGAGGTCGAGCAAGGCTTCGCACAACACGTCCACCGGCAGCAGATCAGCCAGGTGCGCGCCTTCGCCAAGGGTGGTCAGTTCATCCAGCAAGGCACTGAGTTCCTGGCGCTCGCCGGGATGTTGTTGCCAGCGCTGCAAGAGGTTTTCGGCGTCGAGCAGGATGTCCATGCCCTGGGCGAGGAAGTTGTTGATCAATTGCGGATCGCGCTTGATCCGCAGGCTGGTGTTCGGCGTCTGGAGGATCGCTTCCAGACGCTCGCCGAGCAGCGTTTCAATGCGCTTGATCAACGACTGTGCACCGACGATCGGCGCCAGCGGATCGTGCTTGAGCTGGCGCAGACCGACGCGGAACAAACCTTCGGCCTCAAGCAGCAATTCCACTTCATCGAGATCGAGCGGCAACTGATGCGCCTTGAACTCGCGGGCCAGTTGATCCAGCGGCGCGGCCAGTTCGGCAATCGGCAACACCCCGGCCATCGACGCGCTGCCCTTGAGCGTATGCAAGGCGCGCTGCAGTTCATCGCTGGCCGGCAGCGGCACATGTTCGGCGGCCTGATCGAGGTAACGGTTGAGACTGGCCAGATGGGTTTCCGCCTCGTTGCGGAAGATCTCCAGCAACAGCGGATCAAGGGCCGCGACATCATTCACGTCTTCAGCGGCCAGCGGTTCGTCCCCCTTGGCCAGCGCATGGGCGCGGGCGGCGAGCTGATCGACGTCGCTGCGTTGACGCTGCCGGTGAGTGGCGAATTCACTGATCAGT